>JAZNZM010000142.1:0-6067 GCA_045594965.1 Oscillospiraceae bacterium
TGCGCACTCCGTAGGGCGGGGGCTTGCTCCCGCAATATGCGGGCGATTCGTGAATCGCCCCTACAGCTGCGAGGAGGGAAGTCGGTGGATGCGCACTCCGTAGGGCGGGGGGCTTGCTCCCGCCATATGCGGGCGATTCGTGAATCGCCCCTACGGCCGCGAGGAGGGAAGTCGGTAGATGCGCACTCCGTAGGGCGGGGGCTTGCTCCCGCCGCAAAACCGCGCACCCTGTAGGGGCCGGACACCCGGCCGGCCCGCCGCGGGTCGATGTGGGCATCGACCACTACGAAAGATATTCACCGCAGCCGTAGGGCGGGGGCTTGCTCCCGCCGAAAAAAGAATCCTGCACCCGTAGGGGCGATTCATGAATCGCCCGCGGGCGGCGAAACGTCGCCCCAAGGGAAACAAATGTGTGTCCCCCCGATGAAAAAAAGCGCGGGGCGAAAATATCGGCCCGCAAAGGGTTGTGGGATAAAGATATGAGCTGGGTATCCAACAGATAAGTCCATACCCATCAATTGGATAAGCTGTGATTCAATAATAAACCTTTTTATTCATCCTGTAAATAGCGAAGAATGTCAGAAAATGGGAGGTTTTGTCGAAGGCGATTAATTTTTTTCTGTAGGGGCGGATTCCATATCCGCCCGCTCTGTCAGATCGCATTTTTCCACAAGAATCTTCCCGTCATGCGCCTTTGCCACGGCGCAGTCGCCTTCCTGCAGCTCTCCTGTGAGCAGCATTTCCGCAACGCTGTCCTCCAGCATGCTCTGGATGCAGCGGCGGAGAGGCCGCGCACCGTATATGCTGTCATAGCCCTTGTGGGACAGCAGCTCCAGAGCCTCATCGCTTATCTCAAGGCTTATGCCCAGATCCTCCATACGCTTTGCGGAAGCGGCGCAGAGATTTCGGGCGATGGAGCGTATGTCGTCCTTGCTCAGACGGCGGAAAACAATGGTCTCATCTATGCGGTTGAGGAATTCGGGCTTGAAGGAGCGGCGCAGCTCAGCCATAACAAGAGCGGTGGTGTCTGCCTGCTCTTCCTCTCCGGAAGAGAAGCCCAGAGCCTGACGCTTATCGGTGATGAGCCTTGCGCCCACATTGCTTGTCATGACCACAATGGTGTTTTTGAAGTTTACGCGCCTGCCCTGAGAATCGCTCAGATGTCCGTCATCCATAATCTGAAGCAAAATGTTGAAAACATCCTCGTTGGCCTTTTCGATTTCATCGAATAGGATTACGGAGTAGGGCTTTCTTCTCACCTTTTCCGTAAGCTGTCCGCCCTCGTCATAGCCCACATAGCCGGGAGGGGAGCCGATGAGCTTGCTCACGGTGTGCTTTTCCATGAATTCGGACATATCAAGGCGTATCATGGCGTTCTCGTCCCCGAAAACGGCCTCGGCCAGAGCCTTGCAAAGCTCGGTCTTGCCGACACCGGTTGGACCAAGGAAGAGGAAGGAGCCTATGGGGCGGCGGGGGTCCTTCAGCCCAACTCTGCCGCGGCGCACCGCACGGGCCACAGCGGAAACTGCCTCATCCTGTCCGATGACACGCCTGTGGAGAATATCCTCCATCTGCAGAAGTCTTTCGCTCTCGTCTCTGGTGAGACTCTGCACAGGAACTCCTGTCCAAAGACTGACCACAGCGGCGATATCCTCGGCGCTTACGCGGCGGTGGCAGCCGTTTTCTCTGCTGTCCCAGTCGCTGCGCAGCTTTTGCAGCTCGTCTCTCTGCTCATTCTCCTGATCCCGGAGGCGGGCGGCGGCCTCGAAGTCCTGATTTTTCACGGCCTCGTCCTTCTCCCGGGCCAGAGCTGCTATGCGGGCTTCAACGGTCTTCAGCTCCTCGGGAGGAGTGCGGCTTTGCATCCTCACCGCGGAGCAGGCCTCGTCCACAAGGTCTATGGCCTTGTCGGGGAGATATCGGTCGGATATATATCTGGCGGAGAGCTTCACGGCGGCTTCTATGGCCTCGTCGGAGATGCTCAGCTTGTGGTGAGCCTCGTACTTGTCGCGGAGACCGCGGAGAATGGCTGCGCTCTCCTCCTCCGTAGGCTCGTCCACGCTTACGGGCTGGAATCTCCGCTCAAGAGCCGCGTCCTTTTCAATATGCTTGCGGTATTCGTCAAGAGTGGTGGCGCCTATCATCTGCACCTCGCCACGGCTGAGGGCGGGCTTGAGGATGTTGGCGGCATCTATGGCGCCCTCGGCAGCGCCTGCACCCATAATGGTGTGAAGCTCGTCCACAAAGAGGATGATATCCCCGGCCTTTTTCACCTCGGCCAAAACGTTTTTGATGCGGTCTTCAAAATCACCTCTGTACTTGGTACCTGCCAGCATGGCGGTGAGGTCGAGGCTCACTATGCGCTTATTGCGCAGATCCTCGGGCACATCGCCTATGGCCACTCGCTGAGCCAGAGCCTCGGCCACGGCGGTTTTGCCCACACCCGGCTCGCCTATGAGGACGGGGTTGTTCTTGCTGCGCCGGGAGAGTATCTGGAGCACCCTGCGTATCTCACGGTCACGGCCTATAACGGGATCGAGGCGGCCAAGCCTTGCCCATTCTGTCAGGTCACGGGAATACTGGTCCAGAGTCTTGGTGTCACCGCGGCGTGGCGCGCCGGGAGTTTTTGCTGCAGCCCCGGCAGGGGGGGTGTTTCGGCTGCCTACCGGGCCGAAGGAGCTGATAAGCTCCGTGTAGAGCTTGTTCAGCTCGCAGCCCGTTCCGGCTATTATTCTGGCGGCGGTGCTGTCCGGCTCCCTGAGAAGTCCCATAAGCAGGTGCTCGGTGCCAACAAAATTGTGGCCCAGCCTGCCGGCATCGCCTATAGCCAGCTCTATTATTCTTTTGGCACGGGGGCTGAGACCCTGAACGGAAGCTCCGGCATCTCCGCGCCCCACATATTTCTCAACAAGACCGCTTACAAGAGCGTCGGTGAGGCCGTTGAGGCGGAGAATCCGCGCGCCCTGACCTGCGTCTTCACGGATGATGCCAAGCAGCAGATGCTCGCTGCCCACATAGCTGTGGCCCAGCTCCTCGGCTGCTGCCTGAGCCTTTTCAATGGCGGACTTTGCCCGCTCGGTGAATCTGTCGGAATTATTCATAGATATCAACTCCAATCGGTATGCATTGTATCGCTTGATGCGGGCGACCGAAGGTCGCCCCTACATTGTTAAACGGGAAAACTTGCAATAGAAATCGTAGGGGCGACCTTTGGTCGCCCGTGGGCGCTCAAAGATAGCCCCTACGGGTGCATATCATTTGTCCATTTCCCTGAGCTTATCCCTAAGCTCAATGGCCTTTTCGTAGTTTTCGTTCTTGACGGCCTCCTCAAGCTGAGCCTTCAGAGCCTCGCGCTCACGCTGACGCTTCACATCTTCGTCTACCTCAATGGCGGGCTTTGCCTGTGTGGGAGCGGATGGCTCCTCCAGAACTATTCTCAGTCTTGGCAGAGACGGAGCCATTATACTGCGTCCCATACCGCCGAACATATCGAAAGAGGGGAGAAAGCTTCTCATGGGTGCGAAGAAATCTTCAAAAATGCTGTCAAAGGCCCCGTCAAACATGGGTTTGGGGCTGAGCATCTCGCCGAAGCCTTCTTCGTGGGCACACCGGGAGCAGAGATGCCTCTCGCTCCTGCGTCCGTTATAGTTGGAGGAATAGAAAAATGTAGCTTCTCTTTCGTTGCACTTTTCGCACTTCATATTTAACACAACCTTTCAATTGAAATAATTAATTCCTTACAAGGCTTCCCCTGGGGGAAGCTGTCACGCGAAGGCGTGACTGATGAGGGACAAATCCTGCTGGGCAAGGCTTCCCCTGGGGGAAGCTGTCACGCGAACGCGTGACTGATGAGGGGGGAAAGTCTGCGCATTCCCTCATCCGACCTCGCTGGCGCTCGGCCACCTTCCCCCAAGGGATGGCTTTCGGGCCGCTTACTCGTTCAGAAGGCACACCAGCATATGCTTGAATATGCTGCTTCTGATATGGTCGCGGTGCTCGGGGGCGATGCTGCGCAGAGCCTTGTCGCTGATGGCGGTGAGAATGAGACGGGCGCAGCGCCTGTCTATGATACCCGAACGGTAGAAGTTTGAAACATAGGCTGCGGCTGTGGACATATCCAGACTGCCTCCAACGGCCTTTACGGCAGCCATCACCTTGCCGGCAGGGGAGCTTTGCCCCCGGCTGATGCGGATATATCGCCCGCCGCCTCTGCGGCTCTCCACCACATAGCCGTGTTCGGGAGAGAAACGGGTGGAGATAACATAGTTTATCTGGCTGGGTACACAGGAGAACATCTCTGCAAGGGCGCTGCGCTGCAGCTCCGCAAAGCCCCTCTCGCTCTCCTCGATGGAGTCCATTATAAATCTGGCAATAAGATCGCTGGTTGCCATAGCCTTCACCTCATGTGTTTATTGTTGTTTGACCTTTCTTGACTTTCGTCATCTATATAATAGTCAGTAAAAGTCAAATTGTCAAGAAAAATTTTTGACCATTTCTGACCAAAGGGACGAAAAGTTAGAAAAAGTGGCAGAAAAACGGCAGAGGTCAAGTGTAATTAGCCCTTGCTAACTCTGTATTTCTTCGTTTTTCGCTGTTTTCCTCGTTATTTTAAAAAATAATAAGTTTTAGCAAAAATTGAATTTGACAATCGCCGATAATGTGATATTATGAGTTGTACAAATTATTTAAGGAGGACAAATCCAATGTATGTTATCAATGACAGCTGCATCGCTTGCGGTGCTTGCAGCGATTCCTGCCCTGCTGAAGCTATTGCCATGAACGACGATCTCGGCCGTTACTCCATCGACGAGAACAAGTGCATGGACTGCGGTTCCTGCGCAGACACCTGCCCCATGGGCTGCATTGCTGCTGAGTAATTACATATTTGCTCAAAATCCGGGCCGGTACCTTTTGGTGCCGGCTCTTGATTTTTAAATCCCCGTGCGGCTTCGCCCGACGTGTGGCGGGAACCGGTTTTTTCCCTTCACGCATTCGTAGGGGCCGGACACCTGGCCGGCCCGCCGCGGGTCGATGTGGGCATCGACCCCTACGAAAAATATGCACCGCACCCATAGGGCAGCCCGCCATGCGGCCCCCGCAATATGCGGGCGATTCGTGAATCGCCCGCGCGCTGTGAACACGGCCCAAGGGGGAATTTACGCATAAATTCCCTCCCCAATCTTGACATTTCGCCCAAAAGTGCTAAAGTAAATTTGTTAGATATTAAATTTATACTTAATTGGAGGATAACAAAATGTTTGCTAAGCTTAACGCAATGCTCAAGGAAAACCCCAAGACCATCGTCTTCACCGAAGGCAGCGACCACCGCATCCTGAACGCCACCGAGCGTCTGCTGGCTGACGGCCTCATCGGTGTTGTTCTCGTTGGCAATGTTGAGGAAGTCAAGGCTGCCGCGGCCAAGGACGGCTACAACATCGAAGGCGCAACCATTCTTGATCCCGCCACCTATGAGGGCATGGACGCCATGGTTGAGAAGATGGTAGAGCTCCGCAAGGGCAAGATGAGCGCAGAGGACTGCCGCAAGAACCTGATGAAGGGCAACTACTTCGGCACCATGCTGGTTAAGATGGGCGTTGCTGACGCTCTTCTGGGCGGCGCAACCTACTCCACCGCCGACACCGTTCGTCCCGCACTCCAGCTCATCAAGACCAAGCCCGGCAACTCCATCGTATCCTCCTGCTTCATTATGGCCCGCGACAAGGCTGACGGCACTCAGGAGCTTCTGGCCATGGGCGACTGCGCCATCAATATCCATCCCACCGACGATAATCTGGTTGAGATCGCCAAGGAGACCGCTGCCTGCGCCAAGACCTTCGGCATCGACCCCAAGGTTGCTTTCCTGAGCTTCTCTACCAAGGGCTCTGCCAAGGATGACGAGGTCACCAAGGTTCAGAACGCCGTTGCCAAGGCCAAGGAAGTTATGGACGTTCCCGTGGACGGCGAGATGCAGTTTGACGCTGCCGTTGCTCCCGAGGTCGGCCAGCTGAAGTTCCCCGGCTCTCCCGTTGCAGGTCAGGCCAACACCTTCATCTTCCCCGACGTCACC
>JAZNZM010000143.1:0-3501 GCA_045594965.1 Oscillospiraceae bacterium
GGTGGGACCGACGGGCGGACACGGGGGTCCGCCCCTACGGTGAAAAACGAACGCAAGGCGCAAAATCCACCCCCGTGGAGGCCGGCGTCCCCGACGGCCCGGTGTCTGGCACATTTCAACATTTACTCAACAGTGATATTATGCTATAATTCCTCACATCATCATAGAAAGGAGCCGAAAAATGGGTTTTGACGACATCAGAAAAATAGAAAACGAAGCAGAGCAGGTAAATGCCATTTACAATGTCTTCGATGAAAACAGCCGACTCAAGGGCTCCAGAGCCGCAAGGGTGGAGTTTCTCACCACTGTGCGGGTAATAGAAGAATACCTTTGTCCCGGCTGCCGAATACTGGATATTGGTGCCGGGGCGGGGGAGTACAGTCTCTATTTTGCAGGCAAGGGCTATGAGGTTTCCGCAATAGAGCTTGCGGACGCCAATATTGCCGCTTTCCGCAAAAAAATAATAGCGGGGGACAGAATTGAGCTTCGTCAGGGCAATGCCCTTGACCTTGGCTGTTATGCCGATGAAAGCTTCGATATAGTTCTGCTTTTCGGCCCACTGTACCATCTGCACTCATCTGAAGACAGAGCAAGGGCCATTGAAGAGGCAAAGAGAGTCTGCAAAAAGAGCGGAAAGCTGTTTTTTGCATTTATCACCAACGACTTTGTTATCCTTACGGAGCTTATGTGGAACGACCGCTATTTCACCGAGGGGGACTACGATAAGGAATCCTTTCGCCTCCACGACTTTCCTTTTGTTTTTGCCACAGTTGACAGGGCAAGGGAGATGCTCAAGGAAAACGGCGTGAAAATACTCCGCGAGATAGCAGCTGACGGAGTAAGCGAGCTTTTGCAGGACAAAATAAATGCCATGGACGAAGAAAACTATCGGCAGTATCTTCGTTATCACTACTATATCAGCGAAAAGAAAGAGCTTTTGGGAATGACAAACCATCTGCTTATTGTGGGCGAAAAGGAGTAAAAAACTATGGCCGGAAACAGCAAAAATAAATACTGGGGTTCCGGCCTTCTTAAAAGCAGAGGCTGGACCGAGGCGCTCATGGCAGAGCTTCTGCCCGAGTGCCGCTATATGAACATTCGTGGCAGGCGTATGCGCTGCTGGGATAAATCCATTGTCATAGCTGCTGAAAATACAGAACGCTTCAAGCGTGATCTGCGCCTTCGCCGGGAGGTGGAGCAGGAGCAAAAGCAGCAGGGCTATATAAATGCCGAAAAGTCCATTACCGCTGCCATAGATTTTCTGGATGAGTGCCGACCCGCCCCGGGTGAGGAAGCCTCGGACGGAGAAATGCTTGCGGAGCATTATCACAGGGCTATTGTGAAAATGATGAGAACCTGCGCCTGGGCAGACGGTATGCCTGTGGGCAAGTCCATGAGCTATGTGGCCAATTTTCTTAACCTTAAGCCCACAGGACGCAGTGAGAATATAGCCGGAGTTATCAAACGCTTCATAAGCGCGGCTCCTTGGCTGGGACGCAACAGGGAAAGCGGTCTTGGGGACAAGCTCAGGGCCAATTATGCGGATATTCTCACCACGGTTTGCCAGTATCTCGCGGATAATTTCCGGGAGAGCCAGCCCGAGGTGAATATGAAAGAATTCCTGGGTATGGAGGATTTTCCCGCTCAGGAGCTTCTGAGCCATCATCTTGGCTACATCTATTCTGTTATTTATGTACCTCGTGCCATACGCAGCAGTCTGAACATGCTGGTTGCACTGAATCCAAAGGATGAGTACCCCGAGGCAAGAGCCATGAGCCGCCACTTTATTATCCATCTGGGCGGCACCAATACGGGCAAGACCTATGCAGGTTTCCAGCGGCTTGCACGCGCGGGAAGCGGAGTTTATCTCTCGCCGCTGCGTCTGCTGGCTCTGGAGGGACAGGAAACATTGCTGGACTACGGGGTTAAGTGCTCTCTCTGCACCGGAGAGGAAGAGGACACCATGCCCGGGGATACCCATGTTTCCGCCACCGCAGAAAAACTGGACCTGAAACGCCGCTTTGATGTGGCAGTCATTGACGAGTGCCAGATGATAAATGACCGGGAACGGGGATATGCATGGACCAGAGCCATTCTGGGCGTGCTTTCTCCGGAGGTGCATCTCTGCTGCGCTCCCCATGCTAAAAACATACTGCTGCGTCTTATCAAAAGCTGCGGAGACAGCTTTGAGATAATCGAACATAAGCGCAAAACTCCCCTTATCTGTATGAAGCGACAGACGGACTGGGAGGATATTCAGCCCGGTGACGCTCTCATAACCTTCTCCAAAATCGGAGTGCTCAGCATAGCCGAGGATATGCGACGCAAGGGCAAAAACCCTGCCATTATTTACGGCGCTCTGCCCTATTCCACCCGTCGCAGACAGGTGGAGGGGTTTCTGGACGGGGATATGCAGTATGTTGTCAGCACCGACGCCATAGGCATGGGCCTGAATTTGCCCATACGCCGTGTTATTTTCACAGAAACCGAGAAGTTCGATGGTACTGAGCGCCGCAGTCTCCGCCCGGAAGAGGTGCAGCAGATAGCGGGCCGTGCCGGACGGTACGGAATGTACGACAAGGGCTTCGTGGGCGCGACAGAGAATCTCAGCACCATAAGAAATGCTCTTGAGACTGTGGTGGAGCCCATTGACTATGCCGTGGTGGGCTTTTCAGACCTTGTGCTGAATGTGGACTTCGATATTCTCGAGGTGCTGCAGGTATGGAACAGCATGCCTACTGTAGACCCTTATATCAAGCTGGATGTGAGCCGCTATATCCATATAATATCCAAAATGCGTGAAAGCGGCTTTGAGATGGGCAGAGAAAAGGAGCTTCGCGCAGCCAATATTCCCTTTGACGAGACGGACAGCGAGCTTATGGAGCTTTTCAAAAGCTTCCTGAGACAGTTTGCCCGCGGGGATGAGCCGGAGCGCCCCTGCCTTCCAGATAAGAGCGAGAAAAGCTACACCTTACCGGAGCTTGAGCAGTATTACCGCAAGCTGGACCTCTATTTCTCCTTCTGCAAGGCCTTTGGCTGCGAAGTGGACAGAGAGGAGCTCCACGATGAGCGGGAACGCACGGCGGAGCTTATTAACGGCATTCTTCTCCACAATCTGAAAAACAATATAAGCTTCTGCTCACGCTGCGGCGCTGCGCTGCCCCTGCACCATAAGGGGCGCCTTTGCAACAGCTGCTTTATGAAGCGGCATGGAGGCTTCGGAAACCAGAAGCCATGGCATAAGAAATAAAAAAGCACCCCGTGAAGGGTGCTTTTTTATTTGATAGTTGTTCAATTTCGCACCCGTAGGGCGGGGGCTTGCTCCCGCCGGCAGCAGGCACTTTCAAGGTGCAAAAACGTCCGGCAAACACGCAGCGTCTCAGTTTCACCCTCGTAGGGCGCGACGACCCCGGCGCGCCTTCAACAGATATTTATTTTCGGCGCACACGAAAACTCCCGCCTAATAAGAAGCGGGAGTTAATGTTTTCATTTCCTCATAGT
>JAZNZM010000144.1:0-4926 GCA_045594965.1 Oscillospiraceae bacterium
CATTGTCAAACTCCTCACGCAAAATGGCATCGGCCTCACGAAGAGCGTGGGGACGGTCGCGGGTGATGGCACCCAGGCAGCGCACGCCCAGACCGGGACCGGGGAAGGGCTGGCGGTAGACCATGCCGTGGGGCAGACCCAGAGCCTCGCCAACAACACGGACCTCGTCCTTGAAGAGGAACTTCAGAGGCTCCACCAGCTCAAACTGCAGGTCGCTGGGCAGACCGCCCACATTGTGATGGGACTTGACTGCCTTTTTGCCTTCGGCCTGCTTGATGCTTTCCAGAATGTCGGGATAAATGGTGCCCTGTGCAAGATAGGAAATGCCCTCCAGCTTGCGGGCCTCGTCCACGAATACGTTGATAAACTCAGCGCCGATGATCTTGCGCTTGGATTCAGGGTCGGAAACGCCGGCCAGCAGGTTCAGGAAGCGGTCGGTGGCGTCAACATAGATAAGGTTGGCGTCCATTTCTTGACCGAAAACCTTGATAACATCCTCGCTTTCACCTTTGCGCATGAGACCGTGGTTCACGTGGACGCAGACAAGCTGCTTGCCGATGGCCTTGATAAGCAGCGCTGCAACAACAGAGGAGTCCACGCCGCCGGAAAGAGCCAGCAGCACCTTCTTATCGCCGACCTGAGCACGGACGGCGGCAACCTGTTCGTCGATAAATGCCTGAGCCAGAGCGGGGGTGGTGATGCGCTCCATGCTTTCGGGACGTACATTGCAATCCATTTATTTATCCCTCCGAAAGATAGTATGATTTGTTTTTTTACAAAAATGAATTATACAACCATTGTTTTTCGATGACAACATTTTTTTTGGATTTTTTCGGGAAAATGATGCGATTTTTTTGTCAGGCTTCCAGATAACGCACGGGCTTTCCGGTGCTCCGGGCATACTCTATCTCGGAGCGGGTGCTGCTGCCGATATAGCCGCCCACATTGATGACAAATATCTCGTCAGCCATGTCGATTTTCCGCTTGTGCATATCGTCCAGCATTATCTTGGTGGCGGTGAGAGTGTCCTCGTCCATGCCTTCCCAGACCTCGTTGTCTCCTGAGTGACCGAAAAGTCCCACACTGATAACAATGTTTCCCTCCAGCGTAAGGCGCTTCTGAGCCTCCATGAACTCATCCTTGAAGCGGGTGCTGCCGCATAGGGTTATGACCTTATAGCTTTCCACCATGTCTTTCAGCCCTCGTATATAACTGCAGGCACCAGCTTGTGGGCGGAGCGGGAGTGGTAGCGGTCTATAATAGCCCTGTCATGCTCATTGGCCTCGCCTGTGAGCAGATAGCGATCAATGGCGGCATAGCTGACGCCCATTTCCTGCTCGTCGGTCTGGCCCTCGAAAAGTCCTGCGGAGGGGGCCTTTTCGATGATGGAGCGGGGAGCGCCCAGGTATTCAAGAAACTCGTAAACCTCGGTGACGGTCAGGTCTGCGATGGGATCAAAGTCGAAGGCTCCGTCGCCCCACTTGGTGAAGTAGCCCATGTGACGCTCGCTGCGGTTGCCCGTGCCGGCTACAAGCAGATTTTCGCTGCCGCCTATGGAATAGAGGGTGGTCATTCTCAGACGGGGAGCGATATTGGCAGTGGAGGCGGGAGTCATCTCCGTAACGGTGGACAGGGCGAAAAGCTCAGCCTCTCTAACGGCGGTGAGGTCCACAACACGGGTTTCAATGCCGTATTTTTCGGCTACGGCCATACCGTCGTCATAGTCGGAGCCGAAGTTGCGCTTGCTGGCGCAGGGCATGATGACGCCTATGGTGTTGTCGCAGGCAGCCTTACAGAGAATGCCCACAAGGGCACAGTCCTTGCCGCCGCTGTTGCCGAAGATAATGCCATTGGTGTGGCTGTCTGCCACAAGCTTGCGTATAAACTCCACGCGGTTTTCGAATTCCTGTTTATAATCTCTCATAAGGCTCTGCTCCTTTTGATTTTTATGTATTCAGTATAACTCAAATCTCTCGGTATTGGAACAACAAAATCGGCACAGCAGCAGCTTTTTCACGGCATAGAATATTAAATTTTTGCAAATAATGAGAAAGAGCCGATGGTAAAGATTGCACGGAAAATATGTTTGTGCTATAATGAACCATTGAAGTACAATTAACTAAGCTGAAAAAAACAAATAAAAAATCAGGAGGAAATCATCATGGCAAAGAAATCCGCACTGGGTACCATCATTGCAATCGGCGCTGTTGCCGCTGCAGGTGTTGCCGCATATCTCAAGAGGGACGAACTGAAGAAGGCCGCTGAGGGTCTTATGGCCAAGGTCAAGGCCGGTGATACCGAGGGTATCTACACCTACGACCGCGATGGCAACGGACAGATTGATGTTGTTGTTGCCGATACAGACGGCGACGGCAATTTCGACACCATGGTAATGGACAATGACGGTGACGGCGTTGCTGACGAAGTGGCAGTAGACACCACCGGTGACGGTGTTATGGATGAGGTTGAGGAAGTTCTCTGCGAAGAGGCAGACTTCGTCCAGTGAGAAAAACTACAGGAGCTTTAAACTGAAATGGTCCTTTTGCCTTTTCTTATAATAAGCATTCTGGCTGATGCCGCTCTCTGCATAAGTGCAGGCTGGAGCGGCTGGCATCTGCTGCTGATGGCAGTGCTTATCTTTGTGGCTGCCTTTGCGGCATCACTGCTGTTTTATGTGCTTTTAGCCGGCCTTATCTCGCTTTTCGTGGATAAGAAAAAGCCTCAGGAAAGGGTCTCTCCGTTTTTTCGCACCGTTGTGATTTTCACGGTGGGCATTATCAATGCGCTGTGCCGTGTCAGAATACATACCGAGGGCTTTGAAAAGCTGCCCGAGGGAAGATGGCTTTATGTGAGCAACCACCGCTCCGCTTTTGATGCTCTCACTGCCTGCTGGGCACTGAGAGATCACGGTGCTGCTTTCATTATGAAGCCGGCCATTATGAGAATACCCATCGCAGGGGCATTTCTCCACAAGGCCTGCTTTATGGATGTGGATAGGGAGAATGACAGAGAGGCGCTGAAGACCATCATAAGAGCCACCCAGCTTGTGAAGAGCGGGGAGGCCTCCATAGCGGTTTATCCCGAGGGCACAAGAAACCCAGACGGAAAGGGCCTGCTGCCGTTCAGAAACGGTGTGTTCAAGATAGCCCAGCGGGCTAAGGTGCCCGTTGTGGTGGCAACTGTTAAAAACTCCGAAAATGTGCTCCGTAATTTCCCCTGGCGCCCCACCCATGTTTATCTCAAGGTGTGTAAAATCATTACGCCCGAGGAGATGATGGGGATGAATACTAACGACATTGGTGAAGAGGCAAGAAAATGCATGATGCTCGAAGGCTGCTGACAAGAGAACAGGTTCTTACCATACCCAACGCCATGAGTGCGTTCAGGATACTGCTGATACCTTTCATCATATGGACTTATACCATTGACCGGCACTATCTATCCTTCTCTCTGGTGGTGCTGTCCGCTGTTTCCGATATGCTGGATGGGCTGGTGGCGAGAAAACTGAATATGATATCCGACTTTGGCAAGTTTATCGACCCAGTGGCGGATAAGCTCACTCAGGCTGCGCTGCTTGTGTGTCTCATGACCGAGCACAGGCATATCTACATTCTCTTTATTATTCTGGCAGTCAAGGAGCTTGCTACCCTCTTTCTGGGTGCAGTGGTGTTCAAGCGCCACGATTCCGTAAACTCCGCAAAATGGTACGGAAAGCTATGTACGGCGGTATTTGAGATCACAATGATGCTTCTTATGCTTTTTCCGGATACTCCGGAAAACACCGTGCACATGGCCATGCTTGTGTGCGCCGGCGTGATGATATTTGCTTTCGTTATGTACAGCCTTTTCTACCTGAGCATACTGTTCACAAGGGGAAAGAAAAAAGAAGCCGAATAATTCCAAAATGGAGCGATGCATCAGCGCCGCTCCATTTAATTTTGTTTGTTTCTGTTTGTGTTGTAACTTGGATACAAATATGCTATAATATCTCCCACATCGAATCAAGGACGGTAAAAATGGACTGGGAATTCTTACTTATTCAGGCAATAGGCCTAATGGGCAATGTGGCTGTAATAAGCGCTGTGCAGTTCAACAACAGGAAAATAGTGCTTGGTGCTCAGGCTCTTGCCTGTGTGCTCTGGAGCATTCACTATGGGGCGCTGGGGGCCGTAACCGCTCTTTGCACCAACTTTATTTCCTTCGGACGCTCGGCAGTATTCTTCTTCAACCACAAAAAGTGGGCTCAAAGCAGGCTGTGGCTCTGGTTTTTTCTGGGGCTTTTCATGGCAAACTCCCTTTTTACATGGGAGGGGGCAAGAAGCATACTTCCCGCCATTGGAATGTGCGCCACAACTCTGGCTCTCTGGACAAGGGACGAAAGACGGCTGAGACTTCTCTATCTCTGCTCATCTCCTCCCTGGCTTATCTATAACATACTCTGTGGCTCATGGTCCTGCACCATAGTGGAGATAATTGCCTTTATCTCCTATATTTCGGCTATATACCGCTTTGATATAAAGAAAGAACATAAATCCAAAGCCCGGGAGATCCCGGCTGAAGAGGTGTAACAATGAGAAAAAACGCATGGTATGTAATTTTGCTTCTGATAGTTCTGGTGGTATCTGTTACTGTGAGCATATCTGCTTTTACCAATGATTCAAGACCTGCTCCCAAGCCCGATACCGAAATGAGCCAGCCGTCTGTTCCCCAGCCTGATACAGGCAAAAAACCGGATACGGACATTGAGGTGAGCACCGCACCCTCTGTATCTCCCGACCACAGCATGGCTCCGGCACCTGAAACACCTTCCACGCCGACACCTACGCCCACACCTACTCCTACACCCACCCCCACACCCACACCTACTCCGACGCCTTCCCCCACACCCATTCAGAATGTGTCCGCCTCCGGCAGCTTCATGTCCGA
>JAZNZM010000145.1:0-3148 GCA_045594965.1 Oscillospiraceae bacterium
CTTTGTCGTGGCAATTATGTTCCTTGCTGAGGCCGTTCTCCGCTATGTCTTCAACAGCCCCACCTCTTGGCTGCAGGACTATGCATGCTATATCCACTGCCTCGCCCTTTTCCTGGGCTGCGCCTTCACCTTCCAGGTGCATGGCCATGTTGGCGTTGATATGGTGCGCCGCGCCCTGGACAAACGCTCCAAGAGCCCCAGCCGCATGGGTGCCAGAGTGCTCACCATCATCGGTCACATCCAGACCCTCATCTTCCTCGGCATCGGCACTTATCCCATCTATAACCAGATGCACAAAGCCAGGGCTTTCGGAAGCATGACTGAAGCAACCTACCCCATTCCCCAGTGGATACTCTACGCCATTATGCTTGGCGGCTGTGTCCTCATGATCGTCACCGTTATTTGCATCGTTTTGTCCCTCTTCACCAAGAGCGACGAATTCGTAGAGTAAAGGAGGCGGAGAAAAATGCTTGAAACACTGCTTGTTATTCTTGTAATACTGCTTATTTCCATTGCCATCGGCGGCCCAATCGCCACCACCCTTGGCTTCACCGCTTCTATCGGCACTCTGCTTTTCCTCTCCACCGGTCACCTTTCCTATCTGGGAACCACCATGTATAACAATGCCATCAAGCCAGACAATGTTATCGTTCCTCTGTTTATTATGATGGCTGAGTTTATGGCAAAGGGCGGTATAGCGGAAGACCTCTACTATGTTTTCGCCAAGTATCTGAGAAAAATCAGAGGCGGTCTCGCCGTTGCAACCACTCTGGCCTGCACCGTGTTCGCAGCCCTCTGCGGATCCTCTCCCGCCACAGCCGCCACCATCGGCAAGGTTTCTCTGGATGCTATGAGAAAGCGCGGCTACCGGGATGACTTCGCCATCGGTACCGTTGCTGGCGGCGGCACTTTGGGCATCATGATTCCTCCCAGCATTACCCTCGTCATGTACGGTATTCTGACCCAAACATCCATTCTCAGCCTGCTGATGGCCGGCATTCTCCCCGGTCTGCTGCTGAGCTTCCTTATGTGCGGCTCCTCCATTGTCCGTGCCCACATGAACCCCACCCTCATCGGCCAGCAGAAGCGCGTCAAGGGTCAGCCCCGTGAGAAGGAAGTTATTTACGAGGAATACAATACTAACTTCTGGCAGGATCTGCTGAAGGCAGGCCCCGCCCTCATCCTCATCGCTGTCATCATCTACGGTATGTACTCCGGCGCTGCCACCGCCACCGAGTGCGCAGGTCTCGGCGCGATTGTTGCTTTCATTCTTGTGCTGGTCCGCGGAAAACTCACCAAAAAGGAGTTCTTCAAGGCAATTGAAGCTACCGTCAAGAGCTCTTCCATGATGATACTGATGCTCTCCGCAGCTCTGATGCTCACCAACGTCATCGCCCGTCTGGGCATAGCCACCGCTCTGGCCGAGATGTGCACTTCTTCCGGTCTCAGCCCCTGGCTCGTTATGATTCTGCTCTTTGTGCTCTGGTACTTCCTGGGCTGCATCATGAGCCCCACCGCCATGGTCACCCTGACCATCCCCTTCGTGTTCCAGCCCCTGACCCAGATGGGCTTCGATCCCATTTGGCTGGGTATCGTATCCACCCTCTGCGTTGAGGTCGGTATGATCTCTCCCCCAGTGGGCAACAACCTCTTTATTCTCAAGCAGACCTGCGGCGTTGAAATGGGTACTATTATCAAAGGCGCAATTCCTCAGATTATAGTCCTTACCATCGGCCTTGTAATCCTCTGCATCTTCCCCCAGATCGCAACCTTTATCCCCAATCTCATGATGAAGTAAGCAAATCCCAATTACATATTTTCAGAAAAGAGGTAAAAAAATGAAAAAAATTTTGGCACTCATCCTGGCCCTGTGCATGATGCTTACTCTGGCAGCATGCGGCAGCACCCCCGCAGCTCCCGAAACTCCTGCAGCACCTGAAACTCCCGCAGCACCCGAAGCTCCTGCAGAGCCTGAGGCTCCCGCAGAACCCGAAGAGCCCGCAGCTCCCGCTGTTGAGCCCTATCAGTTCAACATCTCCTACGGCGGCACTCCCGGCTCCTCCATGGTCGCAGTTATGGAGTCTCTCCAGGCCATCATGACCGAGAAGAGCGGCGGCGCATTCACCTTCAACGTCTATAATGACAACGGCTACAAAGAGAAGCAGGCCCTTGATGAGCTGATGAACGACATCGTTGACATCGTCTACCTGGCCTCCGGCTCCACCAGCGGCACCGTCACCGAAGTCGCTTACCTCGGTATGCCCGGCTGCTTCCGCTACAGCGATAGTGCTGAAGAGTTCTTCGCTTTCGAAGAGTCCGTTGCCCCCATCATGAGCGACATCTATGAAGGCTACGGTATCCACTATCTTGGCCTCCGCGTTCCCGCCAAGATGGCCATCGTCGGAACCGGCGCAGCTCCCCTCCAGAGCGCTGACCTGAACGGCAAGGTCGTCCGTGTTTCCGGCACCTGGCTTGGCAGACTGGCTGTATCCATGGACATCGCCACTGCCAACGTCGGCCTCAGCGAGCTGGCAACTGCCCTCCAGAGAAAGACCGTTGACTCCTGCATCACCGGTATCGAGCAGGTTTATGCTCAGATGCTGGGCGAAGTTGTTGACTATGCCTGCGTTCTCCCCGAGACCGACGGTATCGGCGCTCTCGTAATGGACAACGAGTGCTGGGCAAAGCTCACCGACGCTCAGAAAGCCTGCGTTGAAGAGTCCGTTGCAGCATGGATGGATGAATGCCTGAAGGTTTCCAACACCTTCTATACCCAGTCCATCGAGGCTCTGGAAGCCAACGAAGTTGAAATCGTTTACTACGACGATGTTCAGTGCGACGAGTTCCTGAAGACCCTTCCCGCTGTCTATGAGGAGATCGATGCTCAGACCACCGAAAACGGCCACGCTCTGAGAGATGCAATCCTTGCATTCCGCGGCCAGTAAGTTTAAGTCAAAAATCTGTAAAGGGGCTGCAAGGCATTGCCTTGCATCCCTTTTAGTCTGTCAAAGAACACAATTTTTCTCTTATAATCGGTGTTTTTGACGGGTTTTGAGACTGTCGAAAAACCCATGCTGCGCAGAAAAGAAATAGAGCAGCGGGGGATTATTAAGGGGGCAAAGGCCCCTCTTAATAATTAAATCATAAG
>JAZNZM010000146.1:0-7004 GCA_045594965.1 Oscillospiraceae bacterium
GGAGCCTACCCCGGAGCCTACCCCGGAGCCCACTCCGGAGCCTACTCCCGAACCTACTCCGGAACCTACCCCGGAGCCTACTCCGGAGCCTACTCCCGAACCTACCCCGGAGCCTACTCCCGAGCCCACTCCTGAACCTACCCCGGAGCCTACCCCGGAGCCTACTCCCGAGCCCACTCCCGAGCCTACCCCGGAGCCTACTCCGAAACCCACTCCTCCTGCACCGCCTATACCGGTAAAGAACCCCTTCTACGATGTCAGCTCAAGGGATTACTTCTACGACAGTGTTATGTGGGCAGTTCAAAACGGAGTTACCAGCGGCCTCAGCGCACGAAGCTTTGGACCTGCTGTGGGCTGTACCCGAGCTCAGGTGGTCACCTTCCTGTGGCGCGCTGCCGGAGAGCCTGAGCCTGAAAGCACAAGAAACCCCTTTAAGGATGTAAAGGCGGGACAGTACTACTATGATGCTGTGCTTTGGGCAGTGGAGAACGGCATTACCACCGGTCTCTCTGCAGATACCTTTGGCCCAAATGCCAACTGCAACCGCGGCCAGATCGTAACTTTCCTCTGGCGAGCTATGGGCAAACCCGCTCCCAAAAGCAGCGGCAATCCCTTCAGGGATGTTTCTGAGAGCCAGTATTACTACGATGCTGTGCTTTGGGCAGTCGGTGAAGAAATAACCACCGGACTGAGCAGATTCTCCTTCGGCCCCAACAATACCTGCACCAGAGCCCAGATAGTAACCTTCCTCTACAGAACCTATGAATAAGCAAAAAGACAAGGTGCCGTGAGGCACCTTGTCTTTCTTTGATAAGCCATCTCTTTTTGAGCCGGCCTGTCAGCTGATATATAAAAAATAAGCTCAACGGCGCGACATTCCGTTGAGCTTATTCCTTTATGGGATGAGGACAAAATGAAAAAGATGAAACTGTCTCTTGCAATTTATAGCTTACATAGAAAATGTTACGAAATAAACCCATATAATATTACATAAATATTAAATCTGAAAAAATGCAATAAAAATAATTATGTCAACTAAAAACACATAGAATGAGCGTGAAGGAACAGCATAATCTGCGCAGTTAAACAGTCATATATGCATTGAAAACAACAATAAACTTAAACAGAATTGAAAAAAAGTCCTCACCGTGCCCTGAAGGGGTGAAGTAAGGACTCTCCTGTTGTTATGTTAATCCAAAAGAAAAGGGAAGCAGGGAAGGAGGGACAAAGTGTCATCCGGCAGCGGTGGCAGGAAAAGAAGCGGTTTTCCGTCTGCATCACTCTGTAAAACATACAGCTCTTTTTCAGCGAAATGATCAGCCGCTGCTGCGAGAACAGGGGCTGGATCTGAGGCGAACATTTCGCGGATAAGAATGCCGGATTCTGTTTTCTCAGCACAGAGACAGTCCTTGCCGAGACGGAGAAAGGCACCGCCGAAATGGCGGTTTACGCAGTCCTGGGCAAGAAGCAGCTTTTCTGGCAGCAGCCAGCTTCCACGGCGGAGAGACATATATTCCTCCGCGCTTATTTCTTCGGCTTTTACTTCCGAAGCGATGGGCTGCACCTTCACAGGAGCAGAGGGCGCTGCGGCTGCAGCGCCCATAACGGACATGTACCAGCTCTGCAGTCGGGCATCCGCTGCACGCAGGAAAACTGCCTGAGCCCCATTTTCACGGGCGCGGAGTGCGGAATATTCCGTTACGGCCCGTCCCAGTCCAAGACCGCGGTAAGCAGGCTCGGTGCAGAGAGCGTAGAGATAGGATAATCTGAGAGAGCCGTGAGCGATGCCGTGAAAAGCGAACATACACGAGCGCACTTCTCCGTCCATCTCAGCGCAGCATGCGGAGCTGATAAGGTCAGCACATTCTGTCAGTTCACGGACAAAAGCCTCCCCGTCACCGAAGGAGGCTGTAAAAATACTTATTATCTTTTCCCTGTCTTTTTCACAGGCAGGGCGCAAAACAAAATCTGCCATATTCAGTCGTTCCAATAGGCCGAGTATTTTTCAAGAATTATATCAGGTCGGTAGCTGAGCTTGCTGCGGCGGATGTTTTCAAGTCCCATATCGTCCTCGCGGTTGATATATGCAATATGGGGAAGAAGGCTCAGAATGTGGCGGACGAACTCGCGGTTTATCATGGGATAAGCCCCGTCAATGTCTCCCTGGGCCTTTTCAAAATGGATATCAAAAGTGTCCGAAGAGATTTGCTGCCCCATAGTGAAGGCCGCAAGGCTGTTTCCCACGAACAGAGCACCGCCCATAAGACCAAGAGTCTCATAGTTTTCAAAGGCAAGATCAATAGCCTTCCTCTCATCGGAAACAAGGTGCTCACCCTCGCTTACACCGGCACTCCAGGAGTCCAGAAGCTCCATGCAGAGGGGAAAATGCCCGGGACAAAGGGGTTCAAAATGCCAGTCGGGATAAGTGGCCTCAAAGCGGTTTATATGGTTGCGCTTGCCGTGGAGCTTCTTTCCGGAGAGGCTGGAGAGCTTTTCGGCGGAGTAGATATAGTCATCATAGTCCCTGTCGTGGATGAAGCTGAATTTTCCCGGGAAAAGCTCCTCCAGAAGAGCTTTGTGATGGGATTCCACACCGCGCAGCACAAGGCTGTAGCCCTCGGAGTTGGCATAGGAGCGAAGAGCCTCTATGGCAGGGGCGAGGTCTCCCGATCCGATGGGGAAGGGGAAGATGGGCAGGTGCTCGCTTTCGGCGCGAACAAGAAGTCTGCCGCCATAGGTGCAGATGCTCTGGCGGTATCTGTCGTTCCAGAGAAACATATTTCCAAAAACAAAGTCAGCGGAACGGGAATCCTCCGCTGCGGTTATGGTGTCCACAAGGGATTTATCCCCTATTGTAAGGGGCTGAAAGGGAAGCATTGAAAAACCTTCTTTTATTTTCTTTGTGATTCTCAGTATGTGTCGGTGCAGTAATCTTTTATGGCCTGTCGGAGCTTCACGAGATCCTCAAAGGCTTCGGGGCGCTTGCTTACATCCCGCAGCAGAGCAGAGGGATGGTACATTGCCATCACCATCATGCCGTTTTTTATAAACCACTGTCCGTGTTCGCGGGTTATTCTGAAGTCGTCCTTAATAAATCTCTGGGCGGAGATTCTGCCAAGACATACGATAATTCTGGGATTTATAAGCTCTATCTGCTTCTGAAGCCAGTAACGGCAGGCCTCCTGTTCCTGGGGCTGGGGATCGCGGTTTCTGGGAGGCCGGCACTTGACTATGTTGGCAATATAAACCTTGCTGCGATCCAGATCTATCATCTCCAGCATATCGTCCAGCAACTGTCCGGCAGCTCCCACAAAGGGCTCTCCCTTCTTATCCTCCTGTTCTCCGGGGCCTTCGCCAACAAACATAAGCTCAGCATTTGCCTTGCCAACACCAAAAACGACATTGTTTCTTGTCTGGCAGAGGGCACAGCCATGGCAGGACAGACATTCTTTTTTCAGGCTTTCAAGATCCATTGAAAAACCTCCCACGCATTCTTTTTCTAATTTTAGCACGCTCAGTGAAAGATGCAAGAGGAAATTGAATATATCCCTTAGACAAGGGCGTTCTGCCCCCCGCGTGAGATAAAAATGAGAGTCCCTTTTTGTGCACCATTACTACTATGAAGAGGATGTTGAGCGATGGTATAATACTTTGAACAATATTTAAAAGTATGTGCAAAGGAGCCTTAGCCATGAGAAAGATATTTTTAAGCGTCATCCTTGCTCTGTGCCTGGCCGTGTCAATACTGCCCGTTATGGCGTCTGCCGCAGATTCGGGAAGTTTAGGCAATGATGTAACATGGACACTTTCATCTGAAGGCGTTCTTACTGTCAGCGGTACGGGAAAGACGGCTGACTATGAACTTGAGTATTCCTTCGGGACGTTTACAGGCTGTACCTCTCCCCTGTGGACTCATGCGGCCAGTATCAAGTCCATCATAATTGAGGACGGGGTGAGCGCCATTGGCAATGCCGTCTTCTACGGCTGTCATGCGGAAACGGTGGAAATTGCCGACAGCGTCAGCTCCATAGGCAGGTTTGCTTTTGGAGATTGCGATAATCTGAGCTCCGTTGTTATTCCCGATTCGGTTAACAATATTTACAGTAAGGCTTTTGTTGGCTGCGCTTCCCTTAAGGAAGTGAAGCTTTCTAAAAACTGGAACGATATGGGACCCTACGGATACGATACTGCCTATAATGCAGGATTCGGAGACCCTCTCTATGCAAGTCCTTTTGCCGAATGCCCGGCCATCACCGAAATTGTAATTCCCGAGGGAATTACCTCTGTGCTTGACTATGCTTTTGAAGATATGGAAAATCTGCAGAAGGTGACTCTGCCCGGCTCTTTGACCAGAATCGGCTCAAACGCCTTTTCCAAGTGTGTTGCATTGAAAGAAATTGAGCTGCCTTCCAATCTGACAGATATATGCTGGAAAGCCTTCAATGAATGCGACAGCCTTGCAAAGGTGTATATCCCCGACTCTGTTGTAAGGATCGACTCGGAGGCTTTTGCCAACTGCGATGAATTGTGGGATGTTCGCGTGTCCCCCAAGTGGAATACTCTGCGCAGCGGCAATTCAACGATCAGAAGTCCTTTTGTGAAATGCCCCAAGCTAATATCGCTCACCATTCCTGAAGGTATGACTGCGGTTCTTGACCATGCTTTTGACCACGCTGACAGTCTGCAGACGGTCACTCTCCCCGGCAGTCTGACCGCAATCGGTGAGTATGCCTTTTATAAATGCGCCAAGCTGGAAGAAATCAACTTCCCCTCTGCCGTTACCGCAATCAAGTATAACGCTTTCAACGGATGCGCTGCCCTGAAGGAAATCACGCTGCCCCAGAGATTGACAGATATCGGAATTTTTGCCTTTTCAGAATGCGATGGACTTGAAAATGTGTTTATACCCGATTCTGTTACATCAATTGGCACCTCTGCTTTTTCTAACTGCGAAAATCTTTCCTCTGTCCGCGTGTCCAAAAACTGGCAGCTCGTCCTCTGCCACAGCGGAGTATCTACGGTGAATACATCCAGTCCCTTCGTGAGCTGTCCCAAGCTTAAAGAAATAGTGCTTCCCGAGGGAATGGAGCTTATTCCTCAATATGCCTTCCAGAATATTGACAATGTGCCTGAATTCAGCTTCCCTCAGTCCCTGAAAAAAATAGGAGGAAGTGCCTTCAGAAACACAGGGTTGAAGGAAATCACCATTCCTGCCGCGGTTACTCTCGGAGAATATATTGGAGAAGGCTCTGTTTTCGCAAAATGCACCCAGCTTGAAAAGGTCATTTTTGAGGACGGCGCTGAACTCAAATTCATACCCGTAAGCTGCTTCAGCGGATG
The DNA here is from genome assembly GCA_045594965.1 of Oscillospiraceae bacterium. Taxonomy (GTDB): domain Bacteria; phylum Bacillota; class Clostridia; order Oscillospirales; family Oscillospiraceae; genus SIG459. The sequence continues at coordinate 5,341 of JAZNZM010000146.1, forward strand.
CACTTCCCTGAAAAGCTGTGAAATCCCCGAGTCTGTTACTACAATTTGCACTTCTGCATTTGCCGACTGCGCAAAGCTGGAAAGTGTAAAGCTCCCCTCCAATCTTTATGGAATGCACGGCAATGCTTTTTATAATTGCGATAGCCTCACTGCCATCAGCATACCCGATTCTGTGACCGGAATGGGCGAATATATATTTGAGGACTGCGATAAGCTTGAAAGTGTGGTCATTGGCAAGAATGTTGCCGAAATCGTGAAAGGTGCTTTCAAAAGCTGTGATGTTTTGAAAGAGGTCGTCCTCGGCGATTCTCTGACGGCGATACCAAGCGGATGCTTCTCCGATTGCCCTGCCCTTGAAGAAATTGTACTCCCCCGCGGTATCGTAAGTATAGGCGGCACTGCATTTTACAACTGCTATAATCTTAAAAAGGTTGTGTGTTATTCAGCTCTGGAAACCGTAGGAAGCGGGGCATTCCCCTATGCGGACCGCACCGTGTTTTACGGCGAAGCAGGCTCCCCCATGAAAAAATGGGCTCAGGAAAACGGCTTTACATTTGTTGTCAACACAAGTCCCGTGAGCAATATTTCCTCTGATAAGTCTCAGCTTGAACTGGATGAAGAGGCCAGCGAACGCTTAATTGTTATTGTGGAGCCTGTGGGCTGCGCCGGAGAAATCGTTTTCAGCTCCGACAATCCGGAAGTTGTTTCCGTAGATTCCCTTGGCAATATCACTGCCCTCAAGCCGGGCACCGCCACCGTTACCGCAAGATGCGGAGAGCTCAGTGTATCCTGCAATGTTCAGGTAAAGGGCGACCATGTCCATGAGTATATTTCCGCAGTTATCGATCCCAGCTGCACCGAAGAAGGCTACACCATCTATACCTGTGCCTGCGGCGACAGTTACACCGGCGACACTGTTCCTGTTGCCGGACACAAGTGGGATGAGGGCAAGATCACCATAGAGCCCAGCGAAGAAGCGGAAGGCGAGAAGACCTTCGCCTGCACAGTTTGCGGTGATAAAAAGACGGAAGCTGTTCCCACGCTTGACCATACCCACAAGTATTCTTCCGAGCTAACCGCGCCTACCTGTACGGAGGAGGGCTACACCACCCACAGCTGTGACTGCGGCGAAAGCTACACAGACAGCACCGTTCCTGCTACCGGTCATAAGTGGGATGAGGGTAAGATTACCAGGGAGCCTACCACTTCCGAGGAAGGCGAGAAGACCTTCACCTGCACTGTTTGCGACGAAACCAAGACTGAAAAGATAGACAAGCTCCCCGAAGAGCCCAAGCCTGTGGATAATCCATTTGCCGACGTTGCGGAGACGGATTATTACTTTGAACCTGTTATGTGGGCAGTGGAGCATGGCGTTACCAGCGGTCTTTCTGCTACGAGCTTCGGACCTTCCAAGGGCTGCACCCGCGCTCAGGTTGTAACCTTCCTCTGGCGCGCTGCCGGTGGGCCTGCTCCCCGGAGCAGCGAGAATCCCTGCAAGGATGTTGCCGAGGGACAGTATTACTACGATGCTGTGCTCTGGGCGGTGGAAAATGGAATCACCACAGGTCTCTCTGCGGATTCTTTCGGTCCTAATGCAAACTGCAACCGCGGACAGATCGTCACCTTCCTGTGGAGAGCAATGGGTAAGCCCACTGCTGCCAGCA
>JAZNZM010000147.1:0-2082 GCA_045594965.1 Oscillospiraceae bacterium
TGAGAATCTGCTCATGGACGACTACTTTGCCGAGACCATCAAGGGTCTTGTTCCCGCATGGCGCGAGGTTGTTGCCTATGCCGTTAAGGCCGGCATCCCCATGCCCGCTTTCTCCAGCGCTCTCAGCTACTTCGACGGCTACACCACCGAGAGCCTCCCCGCAAACCTGCTTCAGGCACAGCGCGACTACTTCGGCGCTCACACCTATGAGCGTCTGGACGCTCCCAAGGGTGAGTTCTTCCACACCAACTGGACCGGCCACGGCGGCAACACCAGCGCAGGTACCTATAATGCCTGATTACCGCATTATTGCCCTTGACCTTGACGGCACTCTCTTAAACTCCAACAAGGAGCTCTCTCCCCGTAACCTCGCCGCCTTGCAGAAGGCGGCAGAGGCAGGGATAGAGATAGTGCCCACCACAGGCCGCTTCTACGGCGGTATGCCCGAAGTTATAAGGGCTCTCCCCTTCATCCGCTATGTCATCACCATAAACGGCGCCGAGGTGAAAGACCTCAAAACCGGCAAGATCATATACGCTGCCGAGATCCCTCTGGAGAAATCGGTTGACATAATGAAACTGCTGGACACTCTGCCCGTTATTTATGACTGCTATATGGGCTCTGCCGGATATATGACCGCAAGCCAGAAGGCACTTGTGGACGGTATAGTGGACAATCCTCACTACCGAAAGATGATCCACGAGCTGAGACAGGATGTGCCGGAGCTGAAGGATTTCATTCTCTCCAAGGGTCGCGGCATACAGAAGATTCAGTTTTTCACCCGTGACATGGATGTCAGAACAGACATGCTTCAGAATCTGGACAAGCGCATTCCCGGGCTAAGCGTTTCCAGCGCGGAGAAACAGAATGTGGAGATAAATGATCTTCACGCAAACAAGGGCGAGGCTCTTGCAGCACTTGCCAAGCATCTGGGTCTCCCTGTAACCGCCACTATGAGCTTTGGCGACGGTCTCAACGACCTGAGTATGCTCTCCGCAGCCGGGCTGGGTGTAGCCATGGAAAACGCCTGCCGGGAGGCCAAGGCCTGTGCGGACCTTATTACCGATTCCTGCGACGCTGACGGCGTTGCAAAAGCCATAGAAAAATATTGTCTCAATTAAAAAATACGATTAAGGATGGTTGAATTATGAACATCACTCCAAATCCCGTACTCAACGGCAAGGTTGCCGTTATCACCGGCGCAGGCGGCGTGCTCTGCGGCATGTTTGCTAAGGCTCTGGGCAAGGCCGGCTGCAAGGTTGCAGTTCTTGATCTGAACCTCGAAAACGCAGAAAAGGTTGCCTCCTCCATTCGTGAGGAAGGCGGCATTGCCAAGGCTTTTGCCTGCAACGTTCTCAACAAGGAAGCCATGGAGCAGTGCCATCAGGATGTTCTCGCTTCTCTTGGTCCCTGCGACTATCTCATCAACGGCGCAGGCGGCAACAATCCCCGTGCACAGACCGACAAGGAATATTTCGAGATGGGCGACATCGACGCTGACACCAAGAGCTTCTTTGATCTGGATCAGAGCGGCGTTGAATTCGTATTCAACCTGAACTTCATCGGTACTCTCATTCCCACCCAGACCTTCGCCAAGGATATGCTTGGCCGCGAGGGCTGCACCATTATCAACATCAGCTCTATGAACGCCTACACTCCCCTCACCAAGATCCCCGCTTACTCCGGCGCGAAGGCAGCTGTCTCCAACTTCACCCAGTGGCTGGCTGTCCACTTCAGCAAGGTTGGCATCCGTGTAAACGGCATTGCCCCCGGCTTCTTCTCCACCAAGCAGAATGCTGCTCTGCTCTGGAACAGCGACGGCACTCCCACCGCCCGCACCGGCAAGATCCTTGCCGCCACTCCCATGGGCCGTTTCGGTGAGCCCGAAGAGCTTTTGGGCGCACTGCAGTTCCTGCTTGACGACACCGCTTCCGGATTCATCACCGGTGTTGTTATCCCCGTTGACGGCGGCTTCTCCGCATACAGCGGCGTATAATTCCACACGCTGATCTTTGGCCCCCTCTGATGAGGGGGCTGTCTGCGTAAGCAGACTGAGGGAGAGACACTGTAGAGAAATTGCCA
>JAZNZM010000148.1:0-5361 GCA_045594965.1 Oscillospiraceae bacterium
CCTTCGGCGGTGGCCTCCTGAACCTTCAGAATAGCCTCGGCCTCAGCTTCGGCCTGAAGGATGCGAGCCTGACGGGCACCCTCTGCCTCAAGGATCTGGGCCTGCTTTGCGGCGTCGGCACGCAAAATGGCGGACTCGCGCTCACCTTCGGCGGTGAGGATAGCGCTCTTCTTCTCGCCTTCTGCACGGAGGATGGCCTCGCGGCGCTCGCGCTCTGCTTTCATCTGCTTCTCCATGGCGTTCTGGATCTCCTTGGGAGGCAGGATGTTCTTCAGCTCAACGCGGTTGACCTTGATTCCCCAGGGGTCGGTGGCTTCGTCAAGGATGGAGCGCATCTTGCTGTTTATAATGTCGCGGCTGGTGAGGCACTGGTCAAGCTCCAGATCACCGATGATGTTACGGAGAGTGGTGGCGGCCAGATTTTCAATTGCAACAATGGGATGCTCAATTCCGTAGGTGTAGAGCTTGGGGTCGGTTATCTGGAAATAGATAACGGTGTCGATCTGCATTGTGACGTTATCCTTGGTAATAACGGGCTGAGGGGGGAAGTCAGCCACCTGCTCTTTGAGGGAGACGACCTTGGCAACTCTCTCGAAGAAGGGGATCTTGATGTGGAGACCTACAGACCAGGTGGTGGAGTAGGCGCCCAGACGCTCGATAACATAGGCTCTTGCCTGCTGAACCACGCGGATATTCTTGATAAGGATGATAAGAATTATCACAACGATGACAATGGGGATGATGATTTTGAAAATAGGCATGTTTTTCCTCCCTTTCGAAAAAAGAATTTTTGAACTTATTCCGCTATGCTTACAATGAGCTTCACGCCCTCAATGGAGCAAACTTTGACAACCGCTCCGGAGGGGATTTTTGTTCCGTCGGTGCTTCTGGCGCTCCATTCCTTGCCGTCGCACAGGACGCTGCCCCGGGCCGCAAGATTGTCGATATCCTCCCGGACAGTGGCCTTCATTCCGACGACACGGTCTGCATTGGTGGCCTGCTTTTTGCCGTTGACAAATTTCTTCACAATTGGTCTTGTGAGCACCATGGTGAGCACACTGATGACCACGAACCATGCCACCTGCAGCCAAGTGGGCGCGCCAAGCAGTGCCGCTATCAGTGCGCAGATGCTGCCGAGGGCAAACCATATGGCCGCTATGCCCACAGTAAGGGCTTCAATGACGAGGAAGACAACAATGGCGACTCCCCAAATGGTTACCATCATGGGAAGAACCTCCTTTCACAGAATTAATATGGCTTTCTGAGCCTATACTACACCTTCTACAAGGTGGAAGGTCAAGTGTTTTTTGTAGATTTGCCTTGATAAATCGCACACTTTCTCTGTGTCTGCATTATACACTATACCGAAATATTTGTAAATCAGAAATTAGGTCTTTACTTTTACACTTTAGTGCTATAAAATGATAGTGCATAACACGGCGGTGATTATCCGTCAAAGGAGATTGTTAAATGAACAAGCGAAACAGAAAGCCCCGCAATGAGGATATGTATAAGGCCATTCTGGAGCTGCGCGATGTTGACGAGTGCATAAAGTTCTTTGATGACCTTTGCACTGTGAGCGAGCTGCAGGCAATGGAGCAGCGTTTTCAGGTGGCTGTGCTGCTGGAGCAGGGACTTATTTATAACGACATTCTTGAACAGACCGGTGCGTCCAGCGCCACAATAAGCCGAGTGAACCGCTCTCTGCAGTATGGCAACGATGGATACTCCGTGGTGTTCGAGCGTCTCGGCCTCATACCCGGAAAGGGCGAGCAGTAATGGATGCCTACGGTCCCCTTGCCGGGAGCTACGATGCCCTCACCGGTGACGTGCCCTACGGCGAATTTGCCGACTATTATGAAAAGCTTCTGATTCAGGAGGGTAAGACAAATCTTACCCTCCTGGATTTGTGCTGCGGCACAGGCACTCTAACATTTCTTATGGCGGAAAGAGGCCACGAAATGATAGGTGTGGACATCTCGGAGGAGATGCTGGCGGTGGCCGCCGGGAAGCTGGATGATTTTGAGGGCGGCACAAAGCCTATTTTTCTCTGCCAGGAGGCCTCGGAGCTGGATCTCTTCGGCACGGTGGAAGGGGCCTACTGCTCTCTTGACGGCATGAATTACCTGCCTCCCGAGGAGCTGCCCGAGCTTTTCCACCGCCTCCGGCTGTTTATAGAGCCGGGCGGACGCTTCGCCTTTGATTTCCACTCTCCCCAGAGGCTGAGAAGTCTGGACGGAGGCACCTTTGTTGACGAGGACGAGGATATGCTCTGCCTCTGGCGGGCGGAGTTTGACGAGGAGGAAGAAGCTCTTATATACGGCATGGACATCTTCCGCCGCAGGGGTCGTCTCTGGGAGCGTGAAAGCGAGGAGCATGTTGAGTTTGTACATGAGCCGGAGGCGTTGAAAGCGCTTCTGGAAAGCTGCGGCTTTGTGGATGTGAAGCTCATCACCGACGGTCCTCAGCATGAGATGGGCAGGCTGTATATGGTGGCCACGAGGGCGTGAATGCAAATGCCTCCTGTTTGAGATATAAATCGCAAAGCGATGCTATGTAAGGCTTCCCCGGGGGGGAAGCTGTCGAGCGATGCGAGACTGATGAGGGACACAGAGGTGCTTTTGATTTTTATTTATCATTTTATTCTGCGGCCCCGTTCCCTCATCCGCCCCTGCGGGGCACCTTCCCCCAGGGGAAGGCTATAAGGAAGGAGTTCATTTTATTATGGGAAGAATAATACGCGCCGTTGCAGGCGATGACTTTATAAAAATTGCTGTAATTGAGGCCCGGGATATAGTGGAGCGGGCCAGACAGATACACGGCCTTAGCCCCACGGCATCTGCCGCTCTGGGACGCACTCTCTGTGCGGCCAGTCTCATGGGCAATATGATGAAGGAGGCTGACGCGGCGGTAACCGTCCGCATAAACGGCGGCGGCCCCATCGGCAGCGTTCTGGCAGTCAGCGACTGTGAGGGCAATGTCCGTGGCTATGTGGATGAGCCTGCTGTTGACCTGCCCCTGAGAAGCGACGGAAAGCTGGATGTTGGCGGCGCTGTGGGCAGAGACGGTATGCTCACCGTTATCAAGGACATCGGCCTCAGAGAGCCCTATGTGGGCAGCGTGGAGCTTATCTCCGGAGAGATAGCCGAGGACTTCTCCGCTTACTATGTGGAGAGCGAGCAGATCCCTGCCGCCTGCGGTCTGGGTGTGCTGGTGGACACCGACTGCTCCATAAAGGCTGCCGGGGGGTTCATAGTTCAGCTGATGCCCGGAGCACCCGAGGGGCTTATTGAGAAGCTGGAGGACAATATCTTTTTCATGGACCAGCTTACAACCATTCTGGACGAGGACGGTCTTGAGGAAGTGATTGCTCAGGTGCTGAAGGGCCTTGAACCCAGAATCCTTGAGGAGAGTGAGGCGGAATACCGCTGCTACTGCTCCCGTGAGCGCGTGGCAGATGCTCTCAGAAGTGTGGGCAAGGCTGCTCTGGAGGAGATAGCTCAGCAGGAAGCACCCACGGAGGTAGGATGCCAGTTCTGCGACAAGGTGTATGTATTTTCTCAGGACGAGATAAAGGAACTTATATAAACATCGGGAAAGCAGGGAGAACATGAAAGAGAAAGCGAGACTGAATATACCGCTGCTGCTCATGGTCATCCTGCTTTCTGCCAATATGAGAGCCAGCTATACCGGTGTGGGGACCATAGTGAACCTTATTCAGGGGGACCTCGGTCTCAATAATGCAGCGGCAGGTATGATTACCACAATTCCCATTATCGTGTTTGCGGTGGTCTGCCCTCTGGCATCTGCCCTCAGTGAGCGCTTTTCCATAGGCCGCCTTGTAGAGCTTGCATTGGTGCTTATCTGTGTGGGCGTTGGCCTTAGAGCCCTGCTGGGAGCATTTGGGCTCTTTGTGGGAACAGGTCTCATGGCAGCAGGTGTGGGCATAATGAACAGCCTTATGATAGTGCTCATAAAAATGCGTTTTCCCGGCCATGTTGGCCTTGTGAGTGCTTTGTATACAACCACAATGAGTCTGACAACGGCCATGAGCATGGGTATTAATGTACCCTTGGCCGGGCTCATAGGCTGGCGGGGAGTTTTGGCAATGTGGGTAATAGTGGCTCTGCCTGCCATAATTCTCTGGGCGCCCCAGTCGGGTCTTCCCGTAAACCGGGGAAGTGCCGGAAGCGGTGAAAAAGGGCTTATATTCAAAATGCTGCGCTCCTGGAGAGCGTGGCTGCTTCTGGGATATATGGGCAGCCAGTCCCTGCTCTTTTACTGTATGTCCGCATGGATGCCCTCCATTCTGCAGTGGCGGGGTATGGCAGCGGGGGAGGCAGCGGGAGTTGCCACCACCTTGCAGATAATCAGTCTCAGCACAACCTTGCTTGTTCCCATCATTATGGAAAAATTCAACTGGCGGCTTATAGTTATGAGCTGCAATGCCTGCTACATAGCAGGGGCGCTTGTGTTCTTTTTCTGCCCTACGGAGGGCTTTGGCTTCTGGACGGCTGTTACCCTGCTGGCAATAGGAGTGGGCACAGGCTTTTCCGCGTGCATATTCCTGTTTTCTGCCAGAAGCAGTTCTGCAGCCGAGGCCTCTGCCATCTCAGGCTTTGCACAGAGCGGCGGCTATGTTCTGGCAGCTGTGGGACCGGTGTTCATGGGCAGACTTTTTGATATAAGCGCCAGCTGGGTGCCGGCTATGATATTCTGGTTTGCGGTGCTTATTGTAATGAGCATCTGTTCCTGGTTCTCTACGGTGAAGACCAACTTTATTAAAAAATAAATTAATAAAAAAACTGATTTTGGGTATTGACAAAGTACTGTGTCTTTAGTATAATGACGAAGCGCTGTTTAAGCGGCGTCCGATTGGGGGCATAGCTCAGCTGGTTAGAGCACCTGCCTTACAAGCAGGGGGTCACTGGTTCGAGTCCAGTTGTCCCCACCAAAATTCGCCTCGGTAGCTCAGTTGGTAGAGCAGCGGACTGAAAATCCGCGTGTCGCCAGTTCGACTCTGGCCTGAGGCACCATATGCGGCTGTAGCTCATCCGGTAGAGCGCCACCTTGCCAAGGTGGAGGTAGCGAGTTCGAGCCTCGTCAGCCGCTCCATAAAAGTGACGATTTGCTCCAAATTGTTGGAGCAAATCGCCTATATGGCGCCATAGCCAAGCGGTAAGGCAGCGGACTGCAAATCCGCGATTCCCCGGTCCGATTCCGGGTGGCGCCTCCAAAAAGAACCACGACTTTTGTCGTGGTTCTTTTTGGTTGTGGCAGCGCCACGGCGGAATTCCCTCCTCGGGGCAAAGCTCCTGCGGTCGGGGGCTAAAAACATGCCACCGGCATCTTTTCTTTACG
>JAZNZM010000149.1:0-3345 GCA_045594965.1 Oscillospiraceae bacterium
CTGCGCCGACTTCATGACCGATTCCATCCTCGAACAGGGTCTTCTCTGGATGGACAGTATAAGAAACGACGAAGGCAAGAGAACCTACGCCCGCAATCCCCATGAACTGGCAAGAGTTCTTGAGGTTGAGACGAGAATGACCGTTGGCGAAATGTTCATGCAGGCCTGCCGTGTGAAGCTCAAAACCGACCAAATGGAGCTTCCCAGAGGCACTTACGTTTTCAACCGCCTTGATGGCAGCGAGGTTAAAACAGCGTTCAAGGAGCCTCAGTACTGGCTGAAAGCCCCCCATGCCCCAACATATCTTGAAAACTACGAAAAAGTTCTCTCGGAAGGAGGGGATAATTGATGACTGAGACCTATGTATACGCTAACCCCACCGGCCCCACCGTGGCGGTGAGCATAGACGAAAATCTCTGTATAGGCTGCAACGCCTGCGCCAACATCTGCCGCATGCAGACCATAATCCCCAATTCCGAGGCCGGGAAGCCCCCTATACTGGCCTATCCCGACGAGTGCTGGTACTGCGCCTGCTGCGTGGAGGTCTGCCGCACCGGTGCGCTGCGCATGAACCTGCCCATCAACCAACGTATCTTCTTTAAGCGCAAGGAGAGCGGCGAAATTTTCCGAATCGGTGACAAAAACTGCCCCCCCAAACGCTACTTCGTGCCCCCCTACGGCTGGTACGAGGACTGACAGCAAGGAGCTTCATTCTTATGCCTAAAACTACATTCCAGAGAGTTGTTTTCACCTTCTTTGGCGTTCTGCTGATGGCCACCACTATGGCTACATACAACAAATATATTGTCTACGGCGAGTTTTCCGTGGAACTGTTCCGTCAGGTAGGCATCGCTTTCCTGCAGAAAGCACCCGTAGCTTTTCTGCTCCAGTTCTTCGTAGTGCAGAAGTTCGCCGGAAAGCAGGCCGCAAAATACCCCACCGATAACAAAATCCTCTACCAGTGCATTCGCACCGGCTTCACCGTGCTTTTGATGTGCCCCATCATGTGCCTTTACAGCAATATCATCAATATGATCAATTTCGGCTGGAGCTTCGGTCAGCTCATGGAGGCCTGGATAAGTAAAATGCCCATCAACTGGGTTTTCGCTTTCGGTGTTCAGATCTGGATACTGGGTCCCGTGAACCGTTGGATATTCCGTCATCTTTTCCCTGAGAAAAAGCAGGTGAAGGCATGATAAGCGAGAAGCTGATCCCCGCTTTGCGGGAAGCTCCTGACCGCTCCCCCAAAGCACTGAAATCCATTGCTGATGAGCTGGGCTTGCCCATTTCCCATGTGGCAGGCGTTGCCACATTCTACTCTGAGCTCACCGGCATTTCCGATGGCGAAGTGGATCTGAGTTTTGCCAATGGCGGCAGAGAGGGAGCCATGTTTGCCCCTGCAAATTACGAAAAAACACTCAGCATCTGTGCTTCCGCTACTGACATCATAGCTGTCCTCCGTGATGCAAAGCTCACGGGCCGAGGCGGCAGCGCCTACAACATAGCCGAAAAATGGGATACCGTCAAAAATGCCCCCGGCGAGAAAAAGTATATCATTTGCAACGGCAGCGAGGGCGAGGGCGAGACCTATAAGGACATGAAGCTCATGCTCCGCGCACCCCATGCCATATTGCAGGGCATGCTGCTCTGTGCTGCCGCGATTGGCGCAGTAAAGGGCTTTGTATATGTGCGAAGCGAATATCCCGAATGCTTTGAAAGCATGAAAAAAGCTGTTTCCGAGGCCGAGCTTGGAGGCTTTGAAATTGAAGTTGTGAAAGGCGCAGGTGCCTATGTTTGCGGCGAGGAAACCGCTCTAATACGCTCCATAGTTGGCAAGCGAGGTGAGCCCACGCTCAAGCCTCCTTATCCGGGTATCAATGGTATTTTCCATAAGCCCACCGTTATAAACAATGCTGAGACCTTTGCCGCCGTCAGCGAATATTTCCTCAGCGGCGAAGTGAGCAAGCTCTTCACCGTCAGCGGCTGTGTGGCTGCGCCCGGCGTTTACGAACTGCCCTTTGGCGTTAGCGTCAGAGAAATTGCCCAAATGGCAGGTGCGAAGAATGTGAAGGGTTTTCGCCTTGGCGGCGGCTGCACCGGACGTATTTATTCCGCCCATTCCCTCGACATGAAGCTTGAAGCCGGGGCCTCGCTAGGAACTGCAAGCCTGATGTTCTTTGACGAGTCAAGCTCCGCACGTACCCTTTGTACCGAGAGTGTGGAATTTCTCTCGGGTCAATCCTGCGGTATGTGCCACCCATGCCGATTCGGCTCCGTGGAGCTTGCAAAGCTGCTGAGATCCGATGGAAGCAAATCCGAAATCGAAAAACTATGCACCTATCTGCGCCTATCTTCCCGCTGCAGCATGGGTCAGGGCATCCTCAACACCGTGGAAAGCGCTATTGGGGCCTTCCCTGCTGAGTTTGAATAAGGAGGCGGCCATATGATAAATTTCATAATAAACGGCAAGGCCGTCTCTTCCGAAGAGGGCCGCACAATTCTTGAAGTTGCCAGCGAAAACGGTGTGCACATCCCCACTCTTTGCCACCTTGCAGGCTGCACACCTGACAGCTCCTGCCGCATATGTCTTGTGGAGATAAAGGGCTCTCCCAAGCTCATGCCCGCTTGCTCCACAAAAGCAGCAGAAGGCATGGAAGTTCTCACCCACAGCGAAAAGGTGGTAGAGAGCCGCCGCATAACCCTCGACCTTATCTGCCGCAATCACCGCATGGACTGCGAATACTGCTCCCGTTACTCCGACTGCGAGCTCCACGCCCTTTTACGTGAGCACGGCATGGACGACAGAGTTTACGCCAATGTCCACCACGAACAGGAGAAGGATTTCTCCTCCCCGGCAATCGTCCGCGACAGCAGCAAGTGTGTTCTCTGCCGCCGCTGTGAAAAGGCCTGCGAGAAGCAGGGCATACATGCCATCGGAGCGCTGAACAGGGCAGCCGATACCAAAATCGGCTCAGTAGTTCCCATGCCCGAGAGCGACTGCATCGGCTGCGGTCAGTGTCTCTCTGCCTGTCCCACAGGTGCGCTGAGCATAAATGACGAGAGCAAGGCTCTGCGTGTTGCTCTCAACAGGAAACAGCCTGTCGTTTTCGCCCTGTCCCCCTTCATTGAACACAGCGGCAAGCTCGTAAACATCCTTCACAGTATGGGCATAGCCAAGGTTTTTGATGCCTCCGGTTTTATCGCCATGGCTGCCGAAGAAGTGAGCTCCCAGATTTCCATAGGCAAAAAAGGTATATCCCCCATATGCCCTGCTGCAGCCAGGCTTGTTTGCGCTCCCGTTTTGGGCCGCCATCCCGAAGCAATATTCCACGAATGGTGCAAGGC
>JAZNZM010000150.1:0-11222 GCA_045594965.1 Oscillospiraceae bacterium
GGAAATAAGTAAATGCGGTAGTCGTTAAAAGCAACGGCTACCGCATTTTTTCGTTTTCTTCGCTTATTATCGCCTTACGGCAAAGGATATTACTGTATCGCTGACAGCCACAAAAACCGTCCTCCGGATCTAAAAACGCCCTTCGTGGGAGTTCTGGCCTCCGCTTTTTGCCTTGGGGGTAATTTGGAACTTTTGTCCCGAATTAGTCCCCTACCGATTAGCTACACAAACTACATATCCATTCCACAAGTTTTACAATCTGTGGAATCAACGCAAGGCCTGCCGCTATCGCACTTGCGATTGCTGCTATTTTTGCTGCTTCCGCGACTTTTAAGGACTCTTGGGCTACTTTAAGAGACTCCTGAGCCGCCTTCAATGATTCCTGCGAAACGGATAAAGATGTTTCTACAATCTCTTTGTTTCTTAAAAACGCTTTATATTCTTCGACAGCAGCCTGTCCCTTTTCGGTAAGTGAAATCTTACTATCGAGTATCTGATTCCCAGAATAGCTAATGTAATCGTAATCCGTGTGTGCTGCTTCGCATAGTAAATCCCTTATTCTATTACACGTAGGGTTTCCTTCATATATTTTCCCTGCGTGAATGCTTTCTGGAAAGCGAGGTATTCTGATTAGCAGCTCATACATTTCCTTGCTTAACATTTAGCTCACTCCTTCACATACTCAACAATATCTCCGGGCTGACAATCCAGAAGTTCGCAGAGGACTTCCAGAACCGCCCACGACACCATCTGCCCACTTCTTATCTTTTGGAGCATTGACTCGCCCATAATCTTTTCCTTGCGGATGGTGCTTGTGTTGTATCCTGCTTCTTTGAGTTTTGCTATTACGTCAATCTTGTAAGTCATCGGCATAGTGCCATCTCCTCCATTCTACTGATATTATACCACAAATTACACCTATTTCAAGTGTTAATTTTACACATAAATCAAGTGTAATCTTTGGGTATTATGCGAATTGATTTACACTCGTTTTGAGTGTATTATATAGACATAACAAAGGAACACACAGGCGGGCCGGAAACGGAAACCAGAGAGGGATAACAGCACAGACTCCCGTAGTGTGTTCCAGAAGATGAAAAGGAGAATGAAAAATGAGTAGAAATGAACTGGTAGCCAAGATCGAAGCCCTCAACGAGTGGGAGGCACTTATGGAAGAAGCCAAGGCAGAGGCCGAAGCCATCCGCGACAGCATCAAGGCAGAAATGCTCGAACGCGACACCGAAGAACTTGCGGTCGGTGCTTACATCATACGCTGGACTTCCGTTCTCTCCAATCGCTTTGATACCACCGGATTCAAAAAAGTGTATGGCGATCTCTACAAAGCCTTCACCAAGCAGACCGCAAGCAAGCGTTTCTCCATCTCCTGCTGAGGGGATGGAGGGAAAGTTCGTAATAGTCAGATAATACGAACACAAAAAGCGAGGTTTTACGCGGAAAAGAGGCTGCGACCGCAAACATGCGAACTCAACAGCCTCTTTTTACGAACTTTCTCACTCTTGGAGGGTGCTATGAATAAGAAAACTATGGCTCTCACAACAGAGCAATATAAAGAAATAATCCAAACGATGAAGGAAGGCTTCTGCGGCTGCCGAGCCAATGAGCGAGTCGCCACAGCTTTGGTCTTGGAGGGCAATCTTGGCTTGCGTATCAGCGACATTGTGAAACTGCGTCCCCGCGACATTGTTCGGGATGGCGACCGCTACCGTTTGGAAATCATAGAGCAGAAGACTGGAAAACACCGCGTATTTACTGTGCCTTTGGTGATAGCACAGTATATTGAGAACTACTGGTTGCGGAACGGCATCGGAGCCAATGACCGCATCTTCCCTATTACGGAGAGAGCAATCCAGAAGCAGTTGAAGATTGTTTGTGATTATCTTGGCTTTGATGGCATCAGCACTCACAGTTTCCGCAAATGGTATGCGACCGAGATATACAAGGCCAACGGTTTTGATATTGCTCTCGTTCAAAGGCTTTTACAGCATAGCTCGGCTTCTACTACACAAAGGTATATTGGTATTGAACCGCAGAGGATTGAAAGGGCTATTGAGGGACACGCGAGGTTGATGTGAGAACAGGGAACGGATAGTCCGTTCCCTGTTTTATCAAATTTTTGTGAGGTAGAAAATCCATCTCAACCAACACAGAATGGATGTGGCACGGCGAATAATTTGGCTTTCACCGCACACATTCAACTCTCGCATCTTGTTTTCTACACTTCGTTTATTGGGAAATTCTCCTGTTTCCACAATGTGGTCGAAAAACTCTGTGAATATTTTATGTTCCAAAATCAGGCTAACAAGTTTTAATTGGCGTTCTTTGTAGTTTAAGCGGAAAACTCTGTTTCCCAATGCCGTTAGTTGAACCACTCTCTGTCCGCTGTCATCTGTCCTCTTTTCAAACAGCCCAAGATACCTTCCTGCGTTGAAATAATAATCCGACTGTCTGGGTTCGAAGTCCATAAAACTTGCGATTTGAAGACTCGTCATCGGGTTGTCGTGAAGGTGTTCTATAAGGTTTATGATTCTATCCATTGAATCAGCCTGAATAAATGGTATTGCCGTATTGTCTTGGTTATCATCCGTTCTGATTCCAGTGTTTTGCCGCACATCGACAAGCTCTTCTATACTTATCTCTGTATCCTGTAAAGAATAGTTTTTGGTTCTTATAAGCTCAATGGAAGAATAATCTTCAAGGTCATTAAATCTATACTCAAAAAGTCTATAAATCATATTTGAGTATATCGAAAAGACCAATCTTATGGGCTTGCTTACTTTCTTCTCCCAAAGTCTATACGGATAATACAACTGGCGAATGTGAAAATCTTCGTGAAGAACATTCTTTGCTTCCATAATCACAACGGATTCATCGTTTTCAAACCCACCGTCTATTTCACATTGGGCGTTATATACGCAAACTTTTCTCTTTATCTGTCTTGCTGTATCAACATAAAACTCAAAATCCCCCGTTCCCATTCTCCCATTGAATGTTGCTACATTTTCATCAGTCCCAAGAAAATCATCAAGGATACCGGAAAGAATGAGGACATTGATGGCGTTAGCCTCGGATGTAATATTATTTACATCTACTGTCTCATAATCCGGTAATTCTACGCGGGTCATTTTCTCAACTGATTCTTCAAGTTCTGGAATCTCCTGATACAGAAGAAAATCGCTCAAAACATAGGAAGACCGGCTATCAGGGAGAATGTTTATTTTGCTTTTTCGCAACACATCCGGAAGAGAATCGGAGCTGTCCCATTTCGCCATAAGACGAGGTTCGCGAAACTCTTTTATTTGGCTCGCCTTAATATGAAAACAGCCATTTTCTTCAATCTCTTTGACTATATCATATTTTTCTATGAGCTTTTTCCAAGCCTCATTGGCAGTGAGGCTTACATTGCTATTACTTTCCGCCATAATATATCAGCACCTCGTTTATCTCTCCCCTTTTGGCCGCGTTGCTGTTTATGCTACGCTTTGCCTGAACGGTAATTACTTCATAATCGCTGTATAGTTCTCGTATGGCCTCGCAGTCAGAGTTGGATTGCAAGAAACTTATGCCGTTTTCCCTCAACTTATCGCATTCATTTTTGAGTTCAACTTGTTTGTCATAACCAAATCCGCCTTCCGTATAGCCTGTAAATGAGGATGACGAAGATATTGGCATATATGGGGGATCTAAATAAACAAAGGCTCCCTTACGAACATCTGTCAATATTTCTTTGTAGTCGCCTTGCTTGATTGTTATGTCATTAGATGACAAATATTTTGACATAGCCCGTATAGTGGTGGCATTTACTATATTGGGATTCTTATATCTTCCAAAAGGTGCGTTGAATTGCCCCGCAGCATTAACTCTATACAAACCGTTGTAGCAAGTCTTGTTGAGGTATAATATTCTCGCAGCCCTATCAACACAAGACATTTCTTCGTATGTATCGACACGATCCAAGGCACGAACTTCATAAAAATACTTTTCTGTATTATTGGCTCTATGCTTTTCGAGGGTAGCAATAAGTTCCTCTGGATAGTCTCTAACAGTAAGATATACGTTAATCAATTCGGCATTGTAATCATTGATTATTGCTTTTTTAGGCTGTAATTCAAACAACACTGCACCACCGCCGACAAAAGGCTCAATGTAGGTGGAACAGTTCCTGTTTATATAGGGCATTATTTCGGGTAGCAACTGACGTTTGCCGCCAACCCATTTAAGAATTGGACTTACCAGAATGTTAGTAGCCATTACTTCACCAACTCGTTTGTTTGTTTTTTATATTGTAGCATAAATTACACAAAATGTGTTAATAAATACGAAAAAATATCAAATTGTCTTTAATGCGATACTCCCCAACATAATTAGAATGTGGTAATATGGAAAAAACCGTTGGGAGGCCGTAAGTATGGGAGAGAAAGGCAATCACGGAGGCGTGGTAGTTGCTATGCGTCTGATGCTGCTTAAAGACTACATCAACCGCAACGCAAGCCCTAAACGTATTGTTAAGCGTGAGGATTTAGAAAAACACCTCGCCGCAAACGGCTATGATGTGGAGCGAAAAAGCATTTACAGATACATTGAAGCCCTTCAAGATTACTGCGGGATGGATTTGGTATATACTCGCAGAGGAAACGGCTGGCTTCTTATGAACCCCACCTTTGAAACATATGAGCTGCGTCTGATGGCTGACAGCATACAAGCCTCCAAATTCATTACAAAGGACATTTCAAAAACCATTGTCGGCAAAATCCAGAAGCTAACCGATGTGGAAACACAGGCAGCTCTCAACCGGGAAATTGAAGTGGAAGGCCGCATCCGCAGTATGAATGACAGCGTTGTTAAAGACGCGGACAAGATACATCAGGCAATAAAGGAAAACCGCAAAATTGGATTTCGCTTCTTCCACTACAAGCCAGATCGAAATAAAACCCGGACTTACTCAAAGTCCGGAGAAATGCTTGTTGTCAGTCCCTACGCCCTTCAATGGCACAACGGCAATTATTATCTCTACGCCTACGATGGCAAGATTTTCAGGCATTACCGCGTAGATAGAATGGATAGAATCAGCGACCCGCTGACCGAAAAGAGAGAGGGCAGAGAGTTGTATGACGAACAACAAAAAAAGGAACGCCGCAACCAGAAGCCCAAAGTGTTCGATATGTATCACGGAGAGGAATACACCGTTAATATACGCTTCATTAACAAACTCGCGGATGTGGTAATAGATCAGTTTGGCAAGGATGTTTTGATGATACCCGTTGATGACGGGCACTTCACTATAAATGTCCCCATCGAAGTAAGCCCCACTTTCTATGCGTGGATTGCTACTTTTGAACGCCGGGTAAAGATACTCGGCCCATCTCCGGTGGTTAATGGTATGCGTGAGTTTTTGGGAAAGGCAGCGAGTATGTATAAAGATGATGGCGAGAAGTAAAAACTTCTCGCCATTTGTTCGTTTATGATGAAAGATGTTCCGTCTTGCTTCTGGATGCCCCAATATGATAAAAGGTGTTCGCCTTTGTTCCACTCAAAGTCCAAAAGCTGCCGCATACTTATTTGTTGCCTCACGCATCTGTTTTATATCCGATTTAACATAGAAGTTCAGCGTAGTGCTTGCGTCTGCGTGTCCCAGTATTTCCTGAACGCTCTTGATGTCGGCTCCGCTTGCCAGAAGCAGCGTGGCACAGGAATGTCGCAGATCGTGGGGCGACAGCATTGGCATCTTGTTTCTTGCCATAAACCGATTAAGCGTTCTTGTGATTGCGTTTGGCGTTCTTGCTTCAAAAAGACTGTTTTTGCTCGGGAAAATAAACGCTTCTCTAATATCAACATTTGGATGTGCGGCCGCCGCCTGTCTTTCCAATTCCTCCAAGAGGGACAACATAGACGGAATAAGGGGAATTGTCCTGAGGCTATTGGATGTCTTCGGCGTGCCTACGACCACTCCACTCTTGGGTGTATAAGACACATTTCTTTTCACGCTGATTGTCATTTCCTTATGGTTAATGTCTCTCCATTGAAAACCTGCCAATTCTCCCCTGCGAACGCCACACGTTAAAAGCAATTTCATCATACATTGGAACTCTAACTCGCATAAATCCAAAAGGACAAAGAACTGTTTTGCTTGTTCCTCAGTCAAGGCCTCAACCTGTTTCTTCTCCTTCTTTGGAGATTGAACTTTCCTCATTGGGTTCTTTGCTATTCGCTCTTGGTCTTCCGCATAATTAAAAATAAGATTAAGAGTATTATATTGATGATGAACTGACTTTGGAGTTAAGCCCCTTCCGTGCTTGCTCGGATATTCGTTCCGTAGATACACAAGATACTTTTGAATATCAAGAGAGTCAATCTCTTGAAGTGTTTTGCCCTCAAAATACTTTTCAAGTATTTTAACCGCACTTTCATAAAAGGAAATCGTAGTTGGTTTTCGATTATTTCCTCTAACTTGAAGAGGGAGCCACACATCATTGACGAACCCCATAAAATCATCTGATTGAGTAAGTAGCGGAAGTTCTTGCGTCCCTTTCTTCTGGAACTGTGCTTTTACATCTTTCTCCCAAGCAGCGGCCGCACGTTCAGCAGCCTTTCTTGCTCTCGCAGCAGATAAGCCGTTTGGAACTTCCCAAGTGATATATCTTCGCTCCTGTTTTCCGTCCTTATTCTTCCCTAAATAAGCTGAGAAGTAATAAGAAACCACCTTTCCATCCTTTTTGTATTCCTTGATATTTGCCATTGAAATCACCCTTTCTTTGAGTAATCCAATGTGTCAGCAAACTCTTTTTTGGAAATCTGTGCGGAAAAAGTGCGGAAAACATTCGGCGACAGAAATCTTTAAAAAGCAAAAAGCCTTGAAACAATTGTGTTTCAAGGCTTTTCTTGGCACGCCCTAAGAGATTCGAACTCCTGACCTTCTGGTCCGTAGCCAGACGCTCTATCCAGCTGAGCTAAGAGCGCATACCATTTCGTGCTTGGATATAATAGCACAGCCGAAACCAAAAAGCAAGAGTTTTTTTAAATTTTTTAAACTTTTTTTTGCACCCTCAAACGGGGCACAAATCAGCCTTACATTCCGACAGCTTCGGACATACGGTCCACCATGTCTTCCATGCTGCGCACGGCACGGTGGATCATCTTTTTACTGCGGCGCTTATCCATGGTAAGGGCCATGCCCACGCAAACGCCCACTGCCATGCCTGCACCCACGCCTTTGACAAAGCTGCACATTCCGCACTACCTCCTTTTTCAGACTGAACAACACGATCCGAAGCTTTTTGCGGATCATATCGTTCTGCTTACTATATTATATCCCGACGGGGAATCATTATCATTGCACAATATGGTAAAAATATGTTAGAATGCTGACATAAAGCATTTACCGTACAAATTCCCCCAAGGAAGGTAATTTTATGATTATAAAAGTTATGGCCGTGGGCGATGTCTGCGGCAAGGTGGGGCTTGATTTCCTACGCAGGAATCTCAGGAAGCTCTGCCGCCAGTATTCCATAGACTTCACCGTTGTCAACGGCGAAAACGCAAATGTTGTGGGCGTTACCCCCCAGCAGTGCGAGGAGATATTCGATGCCGGCGCCGATGTTATTACTCTCGGCAACCACACCTGGACACGCACGGAAATACAGGACTATCTGGACAGAGCCAGCGCCTGTCTCCGCCCTGCAAACTATGCCCCCCAGTGTCCCGGACGGGGCGTCGGCATATATGACACCCGTTTCGGCAAAATCTGCGTGGCCAATCTCATCGGCCGCTTCAGTCTGGACGCCAATACCGACAACCCCTTTGTGGTGGCGGACAATATAGTATCCGATGTGGACGCCAAAATAATCCTTGTGGACTTTCACGCGGAAGCCACCAGCGAGAAGCTTGCCATGGGCTATTTTCTTGACGGAAGAGCCAGCGCCGTGTGGGGCACCCACACCCATGTCCAGACCAGCGACTGCGCCGTGCTGCCCGAGGGCACGGGTTACATCACCGACCTCGGTATGACCGGTCCTGTGAACTCTGTTATAGGCATAGCCCCGGAGCAGAGCATAGGAAAATTCCTTGGAGATCCCCCCCGGCGCTACAGCCCTGCCGGCGGCCCCGGCAAGCTCGAGTGCGCCATATTCGATATTGACACAGAAACCGGCAAATGCCTGCACGCTGAGGCTTTGAGAATAGTATGACCGCTCTAAGAATTATTCACGCAGCCGACCTGCACCTTGACTCTCCCTTTGAGGCTCTGGGCGAAAAGGCCGCTCTGCGCCGCCGTGAGCAGCGTCAGCTTCTCTACGCCATTGCCGACACCGCCCGGGAAAGGCAGGCACACATGGTGCTTCTGGCCGGAGATCTGCTGGACAGCGACTGCGCCTACTCCGAAACCTTTGCAGCCATCACCGCCGCCTTCGGAGGCCTTGACTGTCCTGTTTTCATTGCCCCCGGCAACCACGATTTTCTCAGCCCCGGCTCCCCTTACATGAGAAATCCCATGCCCGGAAATGTGCATATTTTCCGCGGTGCCTGGGAAGCGGTGGAGCTGCCCGGGCTGGGCTGCCGCGTCTATGGCGCAGGATATACCGACAATATATGCCCCCCTCTGCTGCGCGGTTTCCGCGCCGAGCGTGAAGATGGCATTATTAACATAGGCCTGCTCCACGGGGATCTCGGTGCCGGTGAAGGCCCTTACTGCCCAATAAGCGCTGAGGATGTTGCCGGAAGCGGTCTGGACTATCTGGCCCTTGGCCACAAGCACGCTTTCAGCGGCCTCATGTGCTTTGGAGACAGTGTCTGCGCTTACCCCGGCTGCCCCGAAGGCCGCGGTTTTGATGAGTGCGGTGAGAAGGGCATACTCTATGTTGAGGTGGGCCCAGGGGAAGTGAAAGGCGAATTCATCCCCCTTGCACAGCGCCGCTACGGGATAATAGAGCTTGACATTACCGAGGGTATCCCTCCCATGCCCACAGGCCATGAGCAGGACATTGTGCGCATCATCCTTCGCGGTGAGACCGGATACGCACCGGATACCGCCGCTCTCCATCGGCAGTGGGAGCATGGCTTTTTCTCCTTGCAGCTGCGTGACCGCAGCACACTCTGCCGGGAGCTGTGGGAAGGCTGCAATCAGGACAGCCTTCGGGGACTGTTCCTCAGAAAAATGAGGGACAAATATGACGCCTCCTCCACTGAGGCGGAGCGCGACAGAATTATTCAGGCCCTGCGCTGGGGACTTGCGGCCCTGGAGGGCAGAGAGGCGGTAAAAGAGATATGATAATACGCAAAATGAGTGCTTCCTTCGGCACACTTGAAAACCGTACCATGGAGCTGCACGAAGGACTCAATGTTATTTCCGCTCCCAACGAGAGCGGCAAGAGCACATGGTGTGCCTTTATCCGCGCCATGCTCTACGGCATAGACTCCTCCCAGAGGGAAAAGGGCGGAGTTAAGCCCGACAAGCTGAGGTATGCCCCCTGGTCCGGCAAAAGCATGAGCGGTGAAATGGAGGTCGAGCACGAGGGCAAAGCCATCACCCTCCGCCGCTCCACCGGAACCGCCGCAGCCCCCATGCGGGAGTTTTCCGCCACCTACACCGGCTCTGCCGACCCTGTCCCCGGTCTCAGCGGCACGGATGTCGGCGAAAAGCTGACCGGTATGCCTAAAACCGTTTTTGAAAGCAGCGTATTCGTCCGTCAGGCAGGTCTTGCGGTGGGCAACAGTGCCGAGCTCGAAAAACGCATAAACTCAATAATCTCCACGGGCGAGGACGAAGCCGTATCCTTCACCGATGCCGACGAGCTTCTCCGTGCATGGCAGAGAAAGCGCCGCCACAACCGCTCCGGGGCCATACCCGCTCTGGAAAACCAGATGGCGGAAAAGCAGCGCTCTCTGGATTCCTCCGCCGATGCGGTGCGCGAGCGCAATGCTCTTGAACGTCAGCTTGAGCACAGCGAGGCCGAGGAAAAAGCCGCAGCCGCAGCCGCCAAAACTCAGGCCGAAGAGCGCCGCAAGGCCCGTCTCGCCGGCCTTGAGCAGCTTCGCGACACCCTCTCTCAAACGGAAAAGAGCCACGCCGAAGCCCACAGCCGCGCCGAAGTCCTCCGCGCCGCCGCGGAAGCAGGTCCCTTCAAAGGGAAGGATGCCGCCGAGGCCCGCCGTGTGGCGGGGGTGGACTCCCGAAAGCTTGAAAACTTCGCCCTTATCCCCAGCTGGTGGAATTGCATAATCCCCCTCATCGCCGCCGTGGTGACCATCGCTCTGGGTCTTGGCATAAAAAGTCTTTATTACCTGTCCATACTGGGCTATGTGCTGGCCTTTGTGACCATTATCACCTTCCTCGTCATCCGGGGCAAGAAAAAGGATTTGCGAACCTTCTCCGAAAATATCGCCAAATGGTATGAGCTGGAGGAGACAAGCCCCGAAGCCATTCTCAATAAGGCCGAAGCCTATGTGAAGGCTCTTGAGGCAGTCGAGGCAGCCGAGGCTCAGTGCGAAGCTATTGCGGGCAAGCTAGCGGAACAGCGGGAGGCTCTCCGTGCCGCCGAGGAAGAGCTCCTCTCTCAGTCCGGGGAACAGAGTGAAAATTCCCGCCTTGCCTATGCCCAAGCCCACAGCGGCGAACTTCGTCGGCGCATAAGCCGCAAGGAGGGCGAGATTTCCGCCATGGGCGACCCCATGGTTATAGGCACGGAGCTTGAAGCTCTTATGAACCGCCGCGGCGAGCTCATAGAGCAGTACGATGCCCTTTCCCTCGCCATAAGCACCCTGAGAGAGGCCAATGACGAGATGCAGCAGCGCTTTGCCCCCGCTCTTGGCCGCAGAGCAGGAGAGATCATGTCGGCTCTCACCGGTGGAAAATACAGCGCCCTCACTTTCTCCCGCGAGCTGGATGCCTCCGCCCGTCGCTCAGAAGACACCATTGCCCACGAAAAGGCATTCCTGTCTCAGGGCAGCACCGACCAGCTCTATCTGGCTCTGCGCCTTGCCATCTGCGAGCTTGCCCTGCCCGAGGGCTGCTCCTGCCCCATTATCCTTGATGACGCTCTTGTGAACTTCGATGATGAGCGCATGGCACAGGCCATGGAGCTGCTCACGGAGCTTGCCAAGGAGCGCCAGATTATCCTTTTCAGCTGCCATGACAGAGAGAAGAACTGGCTTGCCGCTCAGGAAAAAGAATAACACCTCATACTGCAAAAGGGCTGCCCTGATGGCAGCCC
>JAZNZM010000151.1:0-6799 GCA_045594965.1 Oscillospiraceae bacterium
CCTTGGCCCACAGAACGACATGGCTACGATCCGACTTGGCGGGCGGATATCATCCGCCCGCCGGTTCATATTAGTTTTTGATGCGGTAAAGGAAGGTGACTATCTGTGCGCGGGTGCAGGTGGTGTTGGGCTCAAAGCGGTCGGCACTCATTCCAACGGTTATGCCGTCCTCCACGGCCCAAAGCACGGGGCGGACAAACCAGCTTGTTTCCTTCACATCGGCAAAGGGATTGCTTCCCAGATCAGGCTCCGGCTCACCCATTACGCGCCAGAGCATGGCAACTATCTGGGCACGGGTGCAGGGGGCATTGGGCGCAAACTCAGTTTCGCTCATCCCGACTACGATGCCATTTTCAACACCCCAGCAGACGGCCTCGTGGTAGTAGGCTCCATCAACGAGATCGTCAAAGGGCAGCTCCAGACTTTCGGGAGCGGGTCTGCCAAGCATGCGCCAGATAAAGCTGAGGGCCTGCCCGCGTGTGCATGGTGCGTTGGGGGCGAAGAGATTGTTGCCCACACCGCCGGTTATGTTGTTTTCAACAGCCCAGCTCACGCAGCCGGCAAACCAGTCTGTGGGGCGCACATCGTCGAAGCCTATTTCCGTGGCTATGCTGCGCTGCTCGGTTTTGCCGCAAAGCTGGCAGCGGCGCTCCTCGGTGCTGCTGTCCACAGCCATCCATTCGCCCCAGCTGTGGGCGCAGGGGGCGGGGGCTTTCCGCAGAAGGCTGAACTGTCCGCTTTGGATGTCAATGGAATAGAAAACGGGAACGCCTTCCTCGCTGTTGAAGTAAGCTATTTTGCCGTCCTCCCATTCGTAGGTGACGCTGCCTGTGTTATACCAGACAACGCTGTTTCCGGATACTATGGGCTGGCAATCGGACAAAAGGCCGTCGCAGACAAATTCCTCGCTTATGGCCTCGCCCTTGCCGTTGAGGAAAATGTAGCGCATGGAGTATTCCTCCTGTTTTCCGTGGCGGTTCCACATGAGGAGAAAACGGTCGTCGCTGATTTTCACCAGCTGTGGAGTGGATAAATCGATGCTGTCGCTGTCATCAAAATCTGTGAAATTGCGTATCACAGTGGATTCTTCGTCCATTGCATCTCCGGGAGTGTAGCTCACATAGACATTCTGGGTTTTCTCCTGCTCATGTTTTGACTGGTCAATGCTGAGACCGGCGATAAGATAGCCGGAAGAGCTGATTTCAAAGCCGCCGATACTGGCACCTGTATAGGTTTCACCGGCTTCACCCATTATGGGGAGGGTGTTAACTTCATCTGTATTGTCCCATCTGCCGTATTCGGAATTATAGTCGCTTCGGACGAGAATAACGCCGCGGCGGGGGAGCGCATTGCCGTGGTCAACGGTGATAAGACTGTCTCCGTCGCTGTGGATAAACTGGTTGAAGGAGTTGCTCGAATAATAAAGGCGGTTTGAATGCAAGGTCATGGACTCAAGATCCAATCTGAGGCTGAAGCTGGACTGGGGAGCGCTGCCGTCGCTTCCAAAGGTGGTAGAGTTGGTATGGATATATACGCTGTCGCCAAGCCGGCTCACACGCAGGCTGCCTGAGGCGAAAACACTCTTTATCTTATTCCCGTAATATGATGCGCTGGAGAGTCGGTTCCAGTTCAGGTCATAGCGAACAATGCGCACAGCCTCCTTGCCGGGAATATTATCGCTGTTGCCGTATCCGTAAATGACAAAATAGGAGTTATCAGCGGCAAAAAATCCACCGAAACGGTCTTCGCCCTCGTTTATGCGAAGCTGCTCAATGGGTTCCATGTCGGAGTTATAATACTCAACAAAGAGTCCGCGGTCGTCCGAATAAGTGTATTCAACTCTCATAAATCCGCCCTTTTCAAGAGGATGAATGTAAGAGCGCATGGGAGAACTGCTGAAATCCCAGATGTTGCCGTCATAGTTCTGCTCGTCGATATTGTTGCTTTTGAAGGGACTGAAGTCGGAGCTGCGGCTGATTACCGTATCAATGGCTCTGCTTTCGCTGCTGCCGCAGCGGGTGCAGCTGCGCTCTTCGCTTTTTTCGTTGAGCACAAACCAGCCCTCATAGATGTGTCCAAGAGGCTCTGTGAAATTGTCCTTTTCGCTGTCACCGCAGATGCAGCTGAAGAGTGTATAGCCCTCTTCTGTGCAGCAGGGATCAATAACGGTGGAACTGTAGCTGTGATTCCAGCTGAGAGAGCCGCCGTAATCAAGGGTGAAGTCTTCGCTCCAGGACTTATCTCCGGCGGGGACGGTGACATCGGCGCTGACGCCGGAAAAGGCGTCTTCTCCAATGCTGTGGGGCTTGGAGGCGAAGTGTATGCTTTCAACGGCGCTGCAGCCTGCGAAGGCACTGCCTCCTATTTGTCCGAGATATTCGGGAAAGCTGAGAGAGGCGAGGGCTGTGCAGTTTTCAAAGGCGGACTCGGATATACCCGCGAGCTCATCCGGGAAAACAATATCCCTTAGAGAGGGGCAGTTTTGAAAGCAGTAGGCGCTGACGGATTTGAGAGAGGAGGGGAGTGTCACCTGCTCAAGAGCGTCGCAGCCTTCAAACATGGCGTTGCCCGGTGTGGTCATGGAGTCGGAAAGGCTTATTTCCTCCAGCGCGTCGCAATCGGCAAAGCAGCCATATCCGGCTTTGGTGACAGTGGACGCGATGGAGACGTCTCTGAGGGCGTCCATATTTTCAAAAGCGTAAGCGAAAATATCCGTGACGCCTTCCTCGATAATAAGCTCCGTAATGACGGGAGCATAGGCAGCCCAGGGGACATCATCGGCACTGCTGTTGTCTCCCATAGAGCCATCACCGGAGATGAGGAGTGTGTTGCCCTCCACCTTCCAGCTCAGGCCGTCGCCAAAGCTGCCGCCTATGGTGTCGGGCAGGGCTTCAAAGAGGACTTTAAGGCCGACATCGTGGCTGGGCATGGTGAAAATAACGCTGTACTCATCGCCCCATCTGTACTGCTCGGGGGAACTTGTCCATGCTTTGGAGGCAAGCTTATAGCCGGGAGCGGGAGCTATGCGGATTATGACGCTGTCTCCGGCTTTGGCTTTTTCGGCAGAACTGGTGACACTGCCGCCTTCGCCGTAATCCAAAATTACGCTGTATTCCGTGTCTGCGGTCTTTTCGGCCTCGAAAACGGCCTTTATGTATACATCGCTCTCGGGCATGCGGAAGAAATATTCGGTGTCGGAGCTGGCCCAAGCCGTGACATAGCCGCCCTCAGGGTCTTCTATACAAAGAGCCTTCAGCAGGTGGCCGGAATCGGGGAAAAGGCTTACATATATCATTTCTCCGGCTTTCGCATTGCTGCTGCTGAGCTCCAGCCTTCCTCCACCCTCGCTCTCACTGTGTATCTCCCATGGCTTTATACTGCTGTCTTCTGTAACCGTGACGGAGAGGGAAGGGGGAGCTTTCTGAGCGGCGTAAACCGGCAGGCTGAGCACACCGCTGCCGGGAGCAATGGCGGTAATCAGGATCTTGCTGTCGGCCTGCAGAGAGGCTTCCGCTATCTTTTCTCCTGTGGTGCTGTCAAGAATGGCGCCGTCAAAGTCCGGAGGAATAAGCTGAGTGACTTTACGATACGGATTGCAGTAGATGCCAAGGCTCACACTGCCGCCGGGATAAAGGCTGAGCTCTGACTGCTCAGGGGCTGCGGCGTCCACCAGATTTGGCATAGAGCTTATGGTGTAGGAAGCACTTTCGCTGCCGCTTTTGTCCGCTGTATCATTCTTTTGCCCCTTGTCGGTAAGCAGCACTACCCAGTTATAGCGCGCTCCGCTGCGGAAGCATCCCAGACCAATTTCTGCGTAGGCGCTGTCCAGCAGTGCGGAATAATAGCTATCGTCAGCCCGGAGCGACATTATAAGATTTGTGGGGCTGTCGACAAAGCTGTCTTCCATCTCAAAGGCAACGCTCGTTCCGGGAAACTCAGAGTCAATAAGATCTTTGTAGCCGCTTCGGTCAGGACGGGCGGAGGAGAAGAGCAGGGAACACTCTGCGGCACGCAGCATGGCAAGCTCGCTGAGGGAGGCGTCGAAGTGCAGCTCTCCGACTCCGTTCAGTGTTCGGAGCTCATTGATACGGGCAACAGCCTCGTTTGCATAGTCGTAGTTTTTCTCGCCAATAACGGTTACATCCACGGGCTTGGGAATACCCAGATCAGCGCCCAGCAGCTTTTCAAGGCTGGCGCCCAATCTATAGAAGTCGGAGACTGCGGTGTCGGCATAGCGGATATATTTTACACCGTCTGTTTCCGTGCATACCATCACCGCGGGCCAGGTCCAGCCTCCGGTGAAAATACCGGCTGCACGCTGGTAGCTTACGCACATATCCGTGTCACCTGCGGCGTACCAATTGAGGTACTGCGCATTGCTTCCGGCGCGTTCCGTGGCAAAGGCGCGTATATCGGCTGTGCTGTGATTTACGGATTCAAGGGCATAGAGTTTTACCTTTTCGCTTGAGATCCATGCCTGATCATCAAGACTGCCGAAAGCATATTGGCAGAGGCCGCATTCTGTATTGAAGAAAACAAGCACCGCCGCGCCGCCCTCAGGCACCTCATAGTCAAAGTATTCCCTTGCATCGGTTTCTGCGGAAACTACGCTGAAACGGCCGCCAAGAGTATCCTGCACATTTGTTTCATAAAGCAGATCATAGGCATGAACGCCTGTGCAGGTAAGTCCTGCAAACATACACAGGAATAAGATAAGTGAAATTAGCCTTTTTTTCATGGGCGAAAGCTCCTTTGCCGTCATTTTGACTATAAAAATAATACAGCAATCCCGGTGCGTAAGCAAGCAGGAAAGTAAAAATCCGAAATCCCGTAAGCACAGAGGATTTCGGATTATTTTATCTTTATTTTTTAGCAGCCTTTTTGGCGTAGGCCTTCCTGAAGATCTGCTTTCTGAGAAGTACGATGTTCAGAACTATAAACAAGGCGAAGAAGACCGCAAGACACATGATGGTTTTTCCAACACTCTGGGGTGCGACACCTACCAGCAGGAAGAGGGGGAAGCCAAAGAGTATGGCCCAGGGCTGGTGGTAAACAAGGTTATCGCTGGCCTGAGTTTCAAACTTGGGGTCAATTTCGCGGAGGAGTATCATACCGGTGGATGCGGTGCCGGTCTGCATTCCGTAAATGGAGAGGAAGGCCTCGTTCTCATACATGGGGAATATGCGCTTGCAGATGTAGCGGTGGTAGAGATAAGTGCCCACAGCGCCCAGAATGCAGATAATGGAGAGGGGAACGATGAAGCTGGGGGTGAGGAATGCGCTCAGGTCAATGGCTGCGATGGACGCAATAACCATGATGTCGAACATGAAGCCGGAAATGCGGTTGAGCATGAAGTTGTTGGCATAATCGCGCTTCATGACTCCGGTCTTTCTCAGCTTGCCGATGACCAGACGCACCAGCATGCCGAAGATGGTGGAGAAAAGGAACTGGAAGCCCCATATCATGCTCTGGATGGTGTTGCCGAGACCGCCGAAAATGCCCATCTCGATAAGGCAGTTTACTCCCTTCATGAAGAGGAAGGCCAGTATGTAGGCGATGAAAACAAGGGAGACCTGAATGGTGAACTTGTCCATGCTTTCGCTGAGAGGGATCTCGTTCTTGCCGGCGTATTTGTCAAGGGTCATATCGTCCTCGGCATTTCTGCCGGTGTCGCCCTTTATGATGCCCTTCCTCTGGAGACCGCGGAGGGCGATGACACCGCCGAGGGAGGAAGCCACAAAGCCCATGGAGGCAACGGCAAGGCCGAAGGAAGTGCCGTTAGTGAAGCCGTAGGTGGCCTCATAGGTGTGACCCCAGGTGTAGGCTTGTCCGGGGCCCTGACCGTAACCCAGGGGGAGCAAAATGCCGGAGGCAAAGAAGCTGCCTATAGCGTAGAAGAGAATAATGGTTACAACAAGACCGATGACAGCCTGCAGCAGATAACCGTTGACAACAGCAAGACCGGTGTCCATAGCACCGGTTTTGGAGCGCTTGTCGGCCTTCTTGTCCACGCTTCGCAGAGCCATTGCTGCAAAGCCCAGACCGAGACCGTGGTAGGTGAGTATCTCAAGTATGCCGTTTTCATAGAGGGGCATATTGAGAAGGTGCTTGCAGACGGTGTGAACTATAAGCAGAATGAAGCCGCCCAGAACGGAGGAGGGGATCATAAGTCTGCGCAGAGGTGCAATGGTGTTCCGGAGGGTGTTGGCAATTATCATCGAAACGAAGAGCATTGTCATCGTTATGATAAAGCTCCATACACCGGTATCCCACAAATTCATACCTGTTGTCATTTTTTCTCTCTCCTTTTTCATCTATGTTAATATATATCAAAATGCCTGATAAAGGCAACAGAGCTGATTTTTGATCCATTTTATTATCGGATAATTCAGGGGAAATGTCAAGAAAAAGGGGTAGTAAGAAAAAATCTTTACATCGGCTCAAGAGGGATGTATAATGGACAAAACCTTTGGGAGGACATTAAAAAATGGAAAAGAAGAACGGATATATTGTAGTTGACCCCGATCATGTGTGCTATTACTTCTCCCGGGGCTTCTGGTCTCTGGATGAGGAAATGGACGCCTGCCACGGCTGCAACCATTACGATGATGACGACAGCACCTGCCGCTGCAAGGAAAATAACGAATAAAGCTCAAAAAACCCGGTATCTTCCTTCCGATACCGGGTTTTTTATACCTCTCTCGTAGGGCGCGACGACCTCGGCGCGCCGAAAAAAAGTCGGTACTCATTTGAGCGCCGTAGGGGCGGACCGATGTGTCCGCCCGCATAATTAGCCCCT
>JAZNZM010000152.1:0-10265 GCA_045594965.1 Oscillospiraceae bacterium
TGTTGTTGACCTTGAAAAATATGTTATGGGCGTTTGCGCATGCGAGATGGACGAAAATTGGCCGCTGGAGGCATTGAAAGCCCAGGCTGTTGCCGCCCGCACTTATGCTCAAAAATACATAATGAACACACAGTTCTTCAATAAATGCGGATTTGATGTTACTGCAGATACATTTTTCCAGGCTTATGAGGGTAACACGGGTGTCGGAGAAAATGTTATTAAAGCTGTTGAGAAGACAGCAAATCAGTACATAATTTATGAAGGTGCTTACCCTGATGCTCTGTATTTCTCCTCGGATGGCGGCGCAACAGAGAGCAACTTCAATGTTAACGGCACATACAATCATCCTTACCTTAAGGGCAAAGTAGACCCCTATGAGGGCTTTGTGGATTTTATGAATCCAATGAGCAGCTGGTCTCAGTCTTTTACGGGTGAAGAGTTGGGAGAACTTCTCGGTATGGACAGAATCATCCGCGTTCATCCAACGCTTTCCGATATGGGTAATGTTGTGAGATTGGAATTTGCCTCTGTATCCGGAGAAACAAGCAGTCTTTATCAGGCAAATTGCCGTATAGCACTTGGACTAAACAGTATTCGCTTCAATGTGAGAGCCTTGTCCGATGGCAGTTTTGTTTTCGATGGCCGAGGATATGGACATCATCTTGGCATGAGCCAATACGGCGCCTACTCTATGGCAAGATACTATGAAAAATCTTATAAGGAAATTCTGGGATTCTACTACACCGGAGTAGGTCTCGGTTATGGCGTATAAATATGAAAAAATCTGATTTTTATTTTGACCTTCCGGAGGAACTTATAGCGCAGACTCCTCTGGATAAAAGAGACAGTTCCAGACTTTTGCATCTGGACAAAAAAAGCGGTTGCGTAAGTCATGAACATTTTTACGATGTTAAAAAGCACCTTAGAAAAGGTGACTGTCTGGTTCTTAATGACTCAAGAGTAATGCCGGCGAGGCTTTACGGCAGGCGCAGTACCGGAGGCAGTATAGAAGTAGTGCTTTTGCGTGACCTTGGCGAAGGG
This sequence comes from Oscillospiraceae bacterium, assembly GCA_045594965.1. GTDB lineage: Bacteria > Bacillota > Clostridia > Oscillospirales > Oscillospiraceae > SIG459. The sequence goes on from JAZNZM010000152.1 coordinate 1,042, forward strand.
AATTGGGAATGTCTTACACGACCGGGCAAAAAGACGCGTCCCGGAGCACAGATTTATTTTGGAGAAGATGAGCTAAAGGCCACTGTTACTGATGTAATTGAAGATGGCAACAGGATAATTCATTTCGAGTACGAAGGTATTTTTCTTGAAATTCTCGATAAACTTGGAAAAATGCCTCTGCCCCCTTATATAAAAGCTGAACTTCAGGATAAAGAGCGATATCAGACAGTATATTCACGGGAAGTCGGCTCTGCAGCTGCACCCACTGCCGGATTGCATTTTACACGGGAACTGCTAAATGAGATAAGGGAAATGGGCGTAAAAGTCTGCTTCGTAACGCTCCATGTAGGTCTCGGTACCTTCAGGCCTGTTAAGGAGGACGATATTCTCGATCATGAGATGCATTCCGAGTTTTGTATTATTCCGTCTGACACGGCAGCAGCCATAAACGAGACCAAGGCTTCAGGCGGCAGGATAATAGCGGTTGGCACGACTTCCTGCCGAACTCTTGAAAGCTTTATGGGTGACGACGGTGTAATGGAGGCTAAAAGCGGATGGACAAAGATTTTTATTTATCCGGGCTATAAATTCAAGTGCATTGATGCTCTGATTACAAATTTTCATCTTCCTGAGAGTACTCTTATTATGCTTGTTTCTGCCCTTGCAGGCAGAGAAAACATTCTAAATGCATACAAAACAGCCGTTGGGGAGAAATATCGCTTCTTTTCCTTTGGCGATGCAATGATGATAGAATAGGAGAATCTATGTTCAAACTAATCAAAACTGAAGGGCACGCAAGACGGGGAGAATTCACAACTCCTCATGGTGTGATTCAGACACCGGTTTTTATGAATGTTGGAACCCAAGCTGCCATTAAGGGAGGCTTGTCTGCTGCGGATCTTGAGGATATCGGATGCCAGGTTGAGCTTTCAAACACATATCATCTTCATGTGCGTCCCGGAGACAAGCTGATCAAAGATATGGGAGGTCTTCACAAGTTTATGACTTGGGATAAGCCCATACTCACGGACAGCGGCGGATTCCAGGTCTTTTCTCTGGCTGTTTTGCGCAAGATAGGGGAGGAGGGTGTGCATTTCAACTCTCACCTTGACGGAGCCAAAATTTTTATGGGCCCGGAAGAAAGCATGCGAATCCAGTCCAATCTTGGATCTGATATTGCAATGGCCTTCGATGAGTGCATTAAGATTCCATCTCCCTACGAATATGTCAAGGCTTCATGTGACCGAACCTACCGTTGGCTTGAGCGCTGCAAAATTGCTCTTGCGCAGTATAACTCTGAATCTGATGCGGTTAACCCCGGACAGATGCTTTTTGGAATTAATCAGGGAACTACATTTCCGGATCTAAGAAGAGATCATATGCTTCGTATCGCTGAGCTTGATCTTCCGGGTTATGCCATCGGAGGATTGGCTGTTGGAGAGACTCACGCAGAAATGTATGACACTATTGAGGTTGTTGAGGAATACATGCCCAAGGACAAGCCGAGGTATCTTATGGGCGTTGGAACTCCAAGTAATATTATTGAGGCTGTCTACAGAGGAGTTGACTTCTTCGACTGCGTTATGCCTTCAAGAAATGGGCGGCATGGGCACCTCTTCACATGGAGCGGCATTATGAACATGAATAATAAGAAATACGAAAGAGATGCCCTTCCTATTGATGTTCAGTGTGATTGCCCTGTGTGCAGAAGATATTCCCGTGCATATATCCGTCATCTTCTTAAAGCTCAGGAGCCGCTCGCTTTGCGTTTGATGGTTATCCATAACCTTTATTTCTATAATGAGCTTATGCAGAAAATAAGAGATGCACTGGACGCCGGAGAATTTACCCAGTTCAGAAATCATTACAGTGAATTACTTGCGAGAAGAATATAAAACTCTTGCATTTTGCTGAAAGAAAATATATACTTACTATCGTATTACTTTAGGAGGGTTCGAAATGAACGCAAATTTCAAAAAGATATTCAGCATTATCCTTGTTATTGCTCTTGCATGCATGATGTTTACCGGCTGTGCACCCGCTGCAGGTGCTGAGGGCGGCACCGCTGCAGGCGGTGGCGCTTCCTCCATCATCATGATCGTTGTTCTCATCGTTGTTTTCTACTTCTTCCTTATCCGTCCCGAGAACAAGAAGAAGAAAAAGGCTGAGGAAATGAGAAACAGCCTTGAGGTCGGTGATAAGATTACCACCATTGGCGGCCTCGTAGGCAAAATAGTTCACATTGGCGGCGATCTCATCACTTTTGAGACCGGAGAAGACAGAGTTCGTATCCAGGTTACCAAGTGGGCAATTTCCACTAACGGTGTCCAGAAGGGCGAGCAGGAAAGCAAATAAAACAATAAACGGAATTAAATAATGCCTCCCGGAATAGGCTTTACAAAAGCATTGTTCCGGGAGGTAATTATTTATGGCTTTAAGCGAAAAAACAGACGTAGTATTTGATATAAAAGCAGTTGTAATATCTCTGATTGCGGGAGTTGCCTTATATATCATACTGTGTTTTAGTTTTGCCATTGTTATAAGAAACGGCCTTGTCCCTTATGAATTTAGGGGGATTATTTCGAAAGGTGCATTATTGATATCGGTATTGGTAGCCTGTTCCGTAGCATCACGACGGGGGAGGGGAGAAGCATTTCTGAATAGTATATGTTGCGCAGTAACCATGTTTTCGGCTGGTATTCATTGTTCGTTTATATTTGATGACAAGGAGTGGGACACAGTTGGGACAGTAATATGTCTTTTATTATGTGTTTTAAGCTGTTTTCTTGCTGTATTACAAAAAGAGCAAAACAGCAATTTGCATAAAAGAAGAAAGAAAATCAAAAGATAGAATACAAATAGTAATCGCACAATACAGTTAACATAATTTATATGTGATAACCAATATATAGTGAAGCTTACACAATGATCAACTATATATTGGATAATAAAGCGCATTATCAAGGGTTTTACGGGTGCCAATTAAAGGTAAGTTAGCTTGGTTAACATAATGTAGTTTACATAATATGTAGTCATAATTAACAAAAATCAATTATTTTCGTCAAATGTCTTGATAACTGGCTGATTTTGTATTATAGTGTGCTTACTGGTTATTATGTAAATTGCGGGATTATGCTGAATGTGTTTCAGTCGAGGATGCAAGTATCATATGATCATTTCTCGTATACGAAAGACATCCGTTTTTTCAATCGACGGTTTTTTATTTCGGGACGGGCGAATGCCTACAATTTTCCTTTTGCTATTATTTGGCCTTTTTATTGGAAGTATGGCATCGAGCTATTTTTTCTCTGGTTTTCTTCTTAGTAAAGCCATATACAAGTCTTTGCTTGATACGCTGTTTATAATTATTGTTCTGTTATTTTCAACAAGCCTTATTGGTTTTATTCTAATACCCTTGCTTGTTGTTGCCTGGGGCTTCATTTTTTCAGTGTTATTATCATCGGCTTGTTATTTTTCAGATGGTTTTATTCTTGCCCTGGTTCGTGAAGCGCTACCTTCATTGTTTTTTCTTCCCTGTTTATTTGTTCTTGCGGATGACAGCTTACAATTGTCTTTTTCTTTGTTGAAGCGTTCTGCGCATCGTTGTTATCCACGGCATTTTTTTTCGCATGTTTTATTATGCCTGATACCTCTTATTGCAGAGTTTCTGTATTGTTCCTATGTTGTACCGTTGATTATTAATTAAATTGCATTATTCGAAAGGGGGATATGACAAGTTGCTTGATAAAGTCTGCTTAGAAAAATATGAGACTTATCTTACGGATGTAAAAAAGTCGTCTGTAAACACGCTCAGTTCATATCTCAGAGATATACGACAGCTCGGTGACTATCTATCTTCACATACCGATTGCGGTTATTCCAACGCGGATGAAGATACCCTCAGTGACTATATTAATTGGCTCAAGGGTCTTGGGAAGAGTGTTGCTACTGTTTCACGTGCCATTGCTTCCATTAAGGGATTCTATGCATTTCTCCTGAGTGAAGGCATTGTTGAGTCCAATCCCGCCAATGTCCTTGTACCTGACAAGACCACCCAGAAGCTTCCTCAGATACTTTCCAGCCGTGAAGTTGAACTTTTGCTTGAACAGCCGGAGTGCATTGACGCAAAGGGATATAGAGACAGGGCGATGCTGGAACTTCTTTATGCCACCGGTATTCGTGTCAGCGAACTTATATCCCTTGATATCACTGATCTTAGTCTTGCTGCGGGAATTGTAACCTGCCATGGCAGAGATCATGACAGAGCTATACCACTTTATCCTGCCGCTATTAAGGCATTGAATGAGTACGTGGAGTTCGTAAGGCCTCAGATGATTGCGGATCCCGAAGAAAAGGCTCTTTTCGTTAATGTAAGCGGTGAACGTATGTCAAGACAAGGGTTCTGGAAGCTGATTAAATCCTATCAGATTAAAGCCGGTATAGAAAAAACTATTACCCCTCATACTCTGCGTCATTCCTTTGCTGCGCATCTCCTTGAGAACGGTGCTGATCTTCGCTCAATTCAGGAGATGTTGGGGCATGCTGATATTAGTTCCACACAGATATATTCTCAGCTTGTCAAGAAACAACTCAAAGATGTTTACAACAAAGCCCATCCCAGAGCCTGATTTATCATGAATAAAACCGCCGTTACTTGTAATGGCGGTTTTTTGTTGCGCAGTTTCGTATACTGTGGTAAAATAATTATATATATACATATTTGAAGGGAGGAGACATGCTTGAGAATCTTGGGTATAGACCCTGGTATTGCAACAGTTGGATTTGGAGTCGTTGATTCTGACAAGGGCCGGCTTAGCTATGTTGCGTGCGGTATTATTTCCACTCCTGCAAAAACTCCTCTTTCATCGCGTCTTGATCTCATTTACAATGACCTTAATCAGTTGTTTGATGTATTCAAGCCTGATGTTATAAGCATTGAGGAGCTTTTTTTCAACACAAACATTACTACCGGTATTTCTGTTGCTCATGGGAGAGGGGTAATTCTCCTTGCTGCATATAAAGCAGGCATACCTATTTTTGAGTACACTCCTCTTCAGGTGAAGCAGGCGGTTGTTGGATATGGCAGAGCCGAAAAAAAGCAGGTTATAGATATGGTTCGTCGCATTCTCAATATGAATAATCCCCCTAAACCCGATGACGCAGCCGATGCTGTCGCACTTGCAATTTGTCACGCAAGAAGCTCCTCTTCTTTACTTAATCAGAACGGGAGGTTTGACCCATGTTCCACTATATAAATGGCACTACTGCCGAATTACTTCCTAATATGGCAGTTATTGACTGCGGAGGAGTCGGATTTGAAATCAATACCTCTGCATACACAGTCAGTCAGCTTAAAGTAGGAGAAAAAGCAAAGCTTTATACTTATGTATACATTCGTGAAGATTGTATGGATATCTACGGTTTTGCGTCAAAAAGCGAGAAGCGCTGCTTTGAGATGCTGATTGGGATATCCGGAGTGGGCCCGAAAGCCGCTATTGCTATTTTATCTACCGGAAGTCCGGAAAACCTTATCATGAATATTGTTTCGGGCAATGACAAGGCTCTTACGGCTGCTCCCGGAATAGGTAAAAAGATAGCTCAGCGCATCATTCTTGAGCTTAAGGATAAGCTTGCAAAGGATACCGCCGAAATATCCTTTGCAGATGTTCCTGCGTTCAATAACGGTTCTGTTGCAGGTAGCGGCAAGCTTAGTGATGCCAGTGCCGCTCTTGCTGTCCTTGGCTATTCCTCTGCTGAGATTTCTGCCGCACTGAAAAAAGTTGATATTGAAAATCTCACTCTTGAGGAGATAATAAAGGTCTCTTTGAAGCAGATGATAAAATGAAGGGAAAGTATAGCAAATGAGTATAAATTTTTCCGATGACAGCTTTGAACAAGCTCTTACTTCTACAAGCATTCTGCCTGAAGATAGTGGGGAGGTTTCTCTGCGTCCCAGATTTCTAAGCGAGTATATTGGTCAGGAGACTGCAAAGGATAATCTGAGCGTATTTATACAGGCTGCGAAGCTTCGTGGTGAACCACTTGATCATGTTCTCCTCGCAGGGCCTCCGGGCCTTGGTAAAACCACAATGGCAGCAGTTATCGCAAATGAAATGGGTGTAAATATGCGTATTACATCTGGTCCCACTATTGAGAAGGCCGGGGATCTTGCTGCGCTGCTTACAAATCTTCAGGAGAATGACATTCTCTTTGTTGATGAGATCCATCGTTTGAACAGAGCGGTTGAAGAAATTCTTTATCCCGCCATGGAAGACTATGCAATTGATATAATAATTGGTAAAGGCCCCTCAGCAAACTCTATACGGCTTGATCTGCCTAAATTTACTCTTATCGGAGCTACAACTCGCTCCGGTCAGCTTACAGCACCTCTAAGAGACCGCTTCGGCGTTTCTCTTCGCCTGGAACTGTATACCCCAAGTGAACTTCAGATGATCGTGGAGCGAAGTGCCGGCATCCTTTCGATTGATATAGAACCGGATGGGGCTGCCGAAATTGCAAAACGCAGCCGTGGTACTCCTCGTATAGCTAACCGTATGCTTCGGAGAGTGAGAGACTTTGCTCAGGTCAGAGCCGGAGGCGTCATTACAAAGGCAGTCGCTGATGCAGCATTGACACGCCTGGAGGTAGATCATATGGGGCTTGACTCTATAGACAGACGTATGCTGAAGAGTATAATAGAATTTTATGGAGGGGGACCCGTCGGGCTTGAGACGCTGGCTGCAACTATCAATGAGGAAGCTATTACTCTCGAAGATGTTTATGAGCCTTATCTTCTTCAGCAGGGATTTCTTACAAGAACACCAAGAGGGCGCTGCGTAACCAGAAAGGCCTATGAACATTTAGGCATAGAATTTCTTGGTCAGAGTCAGTTGGAACTGTAAAAAATACTTTATGTACATAAAATATTCACAAATTTACAAGAAATTGTTGGGTTATCCTTGACATTTTTAGCAAGAGCGACTATAATCCACTTGTGATGACTGGTAGTTTGCGTTTTGATAATTATCTTGAATTGAATGATGATGAGCTTCAGGCTCTTGCCCTTGATGGTGATAGCGGTGCTGAAAATGAGTTGGCAATCCGTTATCGTCGTCTGGTTAGGATTTGCTCCAGACCCTACTTTCTCGCGGGAGGGGACAGTGAGGATCTTATTCAGGAGGGAATGTTGGGGCTGTTGTCGGCTATCAGGGAATATAAGCCCGAATTAGGAACATCTTTCAAAGCTTATGCGGAGATATGTATCAAACGCCGTCTTCTCAGCGCTGTTAAAAGCGCTTCCAGATTAAAGCACGCTTTTCTTAATGACGGAGTTTCTCTTGAGGAGATACTCTCAGAAGAATCCGGAACTCTTACGGCTTACAGTGTTGAAACATTTAGCCGATCACCTGAGGAGCAGGTTCTTGCCAGAGAGAGCAAAAACGACTTTATTTCTGCATTTTCGCGGTATTTATCCCGTTTCGAAATTCAGGTACTAATTCATTATCTTGATGGATTGTCTTATTTCGAGATAGCTGAGATTTGCGGCAAAAGCTCCAAATCTATTGATAATGCTGTGCAGCGCATCAGGAACAAACTGGCGCGACACCTTAACTTAGGCGATTTCAGCTGATTGCTGACGCAAATATTCAAGCCCATTGGGCAAAACAATAGCTAAAAGAGAGGATTCAAAATGTACGAAGACAAGACTTTAGTTTGCAAAGAGTGCGGTGCTGAGTTTATTTTCTCCGCCGGCGAACAGGAATTTTACGCAGAGCGCGGCTTCCAGAATGAGCCCCAGCGCTGCAAGGCTTGCCGTGATGCTCGCAAGAACGCTACCCGCGCTCCCCGTGAGTTCTTCACTGCTACCTGCGCTGCCTGCGGTGGTGAGGCAAGAGTTCCTTTCCAGCCCAGAGATGATCGTCCTGTTTACTGCAGCGATTGCTTTGCAAAGATGAAGGCTGCTGAGTAATTCAGTCTACCAATATACAAAAAGGTGCGCATTTTAGCGCACCTTTTTGTGTTTAAACAAATGTCTCTGAAATATTCATTCAGTTAACAAATATGTGTTGAAATTTGACGTTTTTCGGTTATAATAATAGAGTCAATAAATATGGAGGTTAATCAAATGTTTGAGATTACCAAAGAAACTATTATTGCTGATATCATGATGAACGCTCCCGAAACCCAGCCTCTTTTCAGAAGCATTGGTATGCACTGCATGGGCTGTGCCATGGCTTCAGGTGAAAATGTTGCTCAGGCCTGTGCTGCGCACGGTGTTGATGCTGACATTTTTGTTAAGAAGCTCAATGAGTTCATTGCTGCTCTCTAAGAGAATAATATCAGAAAATGCTGCGGCGGAGGTAGTCCCTCCGCCGTTTAGCGCAAATAGGAGATTATAATGTATATTACTCTTTCAAAAAGACTGCAGTGTCTTGCAGATAAAATAGAAAAGGGAAGCATTGTTGCTGATGTGGGAACGGACCATGGATATATACCTGCATGGCTTATTCAAAATGGTATATGTGATAGGGTTATTGCCTCGGATATTAAATCCGGACCTCTTCAGGCTGCTGTCAATACCGCCAGAAATGCCGGGGTAGATAATAGCATCGATTTCAGATTATGTGCTGGTTTGGATAAATACGGTCCGGACGAGTTTGATACTGCCATAATTGCGGGTATGGGCGGAGAAACGGTTATCGGCATTCTTGAAGCCTCTCCCTGGACAAAAAACAAGAGGATGATTATTCAGCCACAGTCCAAATTGCCTGAACTCCGCAGATGGATGTATGAAAACGGGTTTGTAATTACTGATGCAGAGTTGGTTTATGATACAGGACGAATTTATCTGGTATGGCAGGTAACGGGCGGAATTCCCGAAAAAGAGCCAGACAAGTATTTGATAGATCCCGAGCTTATTAATAAACGAGACGCCTTGCTTGGTTCGTATCTTGACGGGATGATTAAACGCGAGCTTAAAATTCTGAAAGGCATGGAAAAAGGTGCAAATATAAGCGAGGATGAGCTGGTTGCCCAGCGCGCTGCAATTGAAAAGCTGAAAAAGATCAAGGAGGAGACCGATAAATGGTAAAGCTTAAGGACATTGTTGTATTTTTTGATTCTGCAGCTCCATTTTATATGAAGTTTGACTTTGATAATATAGGCCATATTGTAGGGTTTTCCGATGCTGAAGTAAGTAAGGTTCTGGTTGCCCTTGATATTAC
>JAZNZM010000153.1:0-4205 GCA_045594965.1 Oscillospiraceae bacterium
GCCGATGATCTTGCCTTCTATGTGGGCGTTGACGACATAGAGGAGGCCGTGAAGTTTCTGGAGCGGCGGAATATAGCTGCTGCGGAGATAATCTGCACCGGTGAGCAGAACTGGAAATGGACTCACGGTGACTGGACAGGCGGCGAGGACAGCACTGTATTTGAAAATGTCTGGAACTACAATGCCACCGAGGACGGACGCGTGTTCACTGTTTACGGAGGCGGCGAGGGCAATGACATGAGTGTGCGCCTGCGCATAGCGGATGTGCCTGCTGTATATGATGAGTACTGGCTGGCCTCTGTGGTGACGGAGCTTGCCTATGCAATGATGTATGCCGTGTATGCTGTGATTATCCTTGCGGCAGTGGTCTTCGTCCTGTGTGTGATTTTCCTGCTGAATGCCGCCGGACACCGCCGCGGCAAGCCGGGTGTGACAGGAGCATGGACAACGGCAATACCTTTTGATCTGCTCTGCGCTGCGGTTTTCGGAATCGGAGTGCTGAGCATCCTCTGTATGGACGCTCTTATGTGGAGCGGGACCGAGGTTCTTGCCCTTTTGCTTGCAGCGCTGATACTCGCTGCGGACGCGGTAATAGCCCTTGCCTTTCTCATGAGCTGTGCTCTGAGAATAAAGCTGGGCAAATGGTGGAAAAACACTCTCGTTTTCCGGCTCCTTCGCCTTGTCTGGCGGGGTGCAAAGGCTCTTTGGCGGTATATCCGCCGTATGGGGGAGGGCGTGGCCCTCTTCTGGAAGGCTGCGCTGGTGTTCCTGTGCATCTCCTTCGTGGAATTCGTTGTCATCATGGCCACAGACCATAGTCTGGGCGCGGAGGTGCTTTTGTGGGTAATAGGAAAGCTTGTATTGCTCACAGGGCTTATTTACATCTGCCATATGCTGAAGCAGCTGCAGGAATGTGGCAAAAATGTGGCAGAAGGCAACATGGACTATGAGGTGGACACCCGTGGAATGCCCAGCCAGCTTCGGGAGCACGCGGAGCATCTCCGTTCCCTCTCCGCGGCGGTGAACAAGGCGGTGGCACAGCGCATGGTTTCCGAGCGCATGAAAACGGAGCTTATCACCAATGTGAGCCACGATCTGAAAACGCCCCTCACAAGTCTTATTAACTATTCCGACCTTATCTGCCGGGAGGACTGCGACAATCCCCATCACAGGGAGTATGCGGATGTGCTCCACCGCCAGTCTGAGCGCATGAAGCGGCTTATTGACGATCTTGTGGAGGCCAGCAAGGCATCCACGGGAAATCTGGATATTGTTCTGTCTCCCTGCCAGATGGGAGTGATACTGGCTCAGGCAGCCGGAGAATATGAGCAGCGCCTTGCTGAGCTGGGGCTTCAGCCGGTGCTGAGACAGCCGGAGCAGCCTGTTACGATAATGGCAGACGGGCGCAGACTCTGGAGAGTAATGGATAATCTCATGAACAATATCTGCAAGTATGCCCTTCCCGGCACCAGAGTTTATCTCGGCCTTGAGGAACTGGGCGGTCAGGCGGTTCTGAGCTTCAAAAACACCTCCCGGGAGATGCTCAACCTCAGCCCCGAGGAGCTTATGGAGCGCTTTGTCCGGGGTGATAGCTCCCGCCGGAGCGAGGGCAGCGGCCTTGGTCTGAGCATAGCCCGCTCTCTCACAGAGCTCCAGGGCGGCAGAATGGAAATAGTCTGCGACGGCGATTTGTTCAAGGTGACATTGAAATTTCCTGTGGTGAAGTAGGGGCGATAGCCTTCCCCCGGGGGAAGGTGCCCCCGCAGGGGGCGGATGAGGGTGAGAAAGCAGTACGGATTCGCCTGAGTGTGAGCCAAATCGGGGCTTTTTGCCGCTAAGTCCCTCATCAGTCTCGCATGCGCTCGACAGCTTCCCCAAGGGGAAGCCTTGTAAGGAATTTTTAATTTAAGGCCTTCCCCTGGGAGAAGCCTATATAAATTCAACTCCCCATCTTTTGATGGGGAGTTGAATTTATATCAGAAATAAAACAGCTCTCTTGCGGCCTTTGTCAGCTCCGCTCTGTCATCGGGGTGGGCGATGGAGATGAGAGCCTGGGCGCGCTCTTTCACATTGGAGCCCTTCAGGCGTACAGCGCCGTACTCGGTGACAACATAGTCAATATAGTTTCTGGGATGGGTGACTATTGCGCCGGGGGTAAGCTGGGCCTTTATCTTGGGCATACCCTTTTTTGTGCGGCTGGTGAGGGTCATTATGCCCTTGCCGTGCTCGGCATAGTAGGTTCCAAGGGTGAAGCAGAAGCCGCCGCCGGAGCCGCTGTACTGCACGGGGCCTATGCTCTCGGCACAGACCTGACCGGTGAGGTCCATCTCTATGCAGGTGTTGATGCTGACCATATGGTCCTGACGGGCGATGTTGAAGGGGTTTACCACCTCGGGACCGGGCTTCAGGACGCACTTGGGGTTCTTGCTCAGATACTCATAAAGCTCATGGGTGCCGTCCGCGAAAACACCCACATGCTCGCCCTTGTCGAAGGCCTTGCGCTCGCCTGTGATAACACCGGCCTCTATAAGGGTGGCCATGGAGGAGGTGAACTGCTCCGTGTGGAGACCCAGATCACGCTTGTCCGTGAGGAAGTTGCCAATGGCATTGGGGATGCCGCCTATGCCCATCTGGATGGTGTCGCCGTTTTCGATGATGTCGGCACAGGTCTGACCAATGGCGATCTCATCGGGGGTGCAGATGATGGGGGGAGTCACATCCTCAGGGGTGTTCACCTCAAAGAGCTTGGTGACGGCCTCCACGGGGATAGCCACGCTGCCGCGCATCCATGTGAGATTGGGGTTCACCTCGAGGATAATGGTCTTGCGGCCTTCAATGGCGTCCCGGACAAGGTCGCCCTCAAAGGTCTGGTTCATGCCGATATAGAACTTGCCGTCATCGGTCATGGGACTCACCTGAGCGGTGAATATGCTCCAGGGCTGCCTTGCGCTGACCTTGCGGTAATAGCTGGGCAGGTCAATGGGCACAAAGCTGCAGTTAAGGAGCTTGTGGGCCTCCTTGTAGGCAGGGCCGTAGAAGTAGTTGGCGAAGTTGATGTGGCCGTCCATGCCGGGAGTGACCATAAAGGGATAGCGGCGGATGCGGCTTTTGTACACGAGGACGTTTTCCACTCTGGGGGCGATCTCGTGGAGATGCTCGAAAAGGGTGGATGGCTCGTTATAGTTGTTGGAGCACCAGATAATGTCGCCTGAGCGGATGAGATCCAGACATTCCTGCAGCGTTGCGCGGCGCTCTTCATACATTTTCAGATAATCTTCCCGGGTGTATGCCATTTTTGCTTCCTCCCATGAAAAAATTAGAATCCGTTACAATATTAAACTTCATTATAGTACACTTTTGCCCTCTTTGCAACGGAACTCAGGAGAAATTTTTGTTGCGTCCCGGGGATAATGGATATAAAATAGGCAAGGAAAAACACGATCCCCGGAGGCGGAAATATGGATAACTGCGAACTTTGCGCAAAACTTGAAAAGCTCCTTGAGGACGGAGCGGAAAAAAGAAAGAATACCGTTGCAGGCATGATAAAGCCACAGATTCTGGGCTGCGACTGCGCATGCAGCAGCACCCTCATCGGCTTCGAGGCTCAGCCATGGGAGGTAAACCCCAACGGAGTTATTCACGGGGGTATTATCGCCACCATGCTGGACACCGCCATGGGCATCACCACCATAGCCGTAACGGACACACTCACACCCACCATCGACCTGCATATAAGCTATCTCCGACCCTGCCCTGCCGACGGTATGCTGGCCGTGCGCAGCACCATCTCCATGGCCGGGGGCAGCGTTGTCCACGTGCGTGCGGAGATGTATGACACCCGCGACCCGGATACTCTCATAGCCACCGGAGCCGGGGCGTTCAGAAGATTCAAAAACGCAAAGGCCTTTGAGTGGTGAAAAAAGCAATTAAACTTCCTTTCAAGGCTCCCCTATCTCAGGGGGCCGACGCGTTAAGAAAATGTGCCGGGGGCACATTTTTAGCCAAAGGCGGGAGCAATCTATGATTGCGACCAGGCCCGAAGGGTGTCACGGCGTATGCCGTGACTGAGGGGTTTGGAGGATATTTTGAGTACTCAGATACTCGTAGAAACCCCTCCGCCTCACATTCGTTCGGCACCTCCCCTCAGATAGGGGAGGCATTGATAAGAAGATATCAAAAAAGCCATTACGGAAAACTTCCGCAAT
>JAZNZM010000154.1:0-2379 GCA_045594965.1 Oscillospiraceae bacterium
CAATGAGGGCCTCACCTGCTCCGTCGAGTCCGGTCCCATGGGCGGGCAGGTTCAGGAGGGTCTCTCCTTCCCCGGCGTTGCAAACTGCGAATGTATGTTCTCCCAGACTGACACCATCGATATGTATGATGGCGGCGTTCTGGATATGGCCTTCCTTGGCGGCGCTGAGATCGACGAAAAGGGTAACGTCAACGTTTCCAAGTTCGGCGGCCGCTCCATCGGTGCCGGCGGGTACATTGACATTTCCCAGAACGCCAAGAAGGTCTTCTTCATGGGCACCTTCACCGTTGGCAAGCCCGACATCGAGATCACCGGCTCCGGCCTTAAGATCAACACTGATGGCGGCGTCAAGTTCGTCAAGGAAGTTCAGCAGGTCACCTTCTCTGCCGACTTCGCACGCAAGCACGGCCAGGAGATCAAGTACATCACCGAGCGCGCTGTATTCCAGCTTTGCGATACCGGTCTTGAACTCATCGAGATCGCTCCCGGTGTTGATCTTGAGAAGGACATTTTCGGCAAGATGGCATTCCGTCCTGCTGTGTCCCCCGACCTGAAGCTCATGGACGAGCGTCTCTTCAACCCCAATGTCATGGGTCTGAAGTACGACAAGCGCTGAGCTATACATATTTAAATTTAAAGGAGACAGTTTATGCTGTCTCCTTTTTACTATAAAGGCACGGCAGAGAATGCCGTGCCTTTATCTTTATACTTATATAATGTATATCAGCCCTGCTTGTAGGTTTCAAGGAACTTGCCCATACGGAGCATGGCATCATATATGACGGGAGCTTCCGGGAGCATGACAAGACGGAAGTGGTCGGGCTCAGCCCAGTCAAAGCCGCTGCCGGGAATGAACAGAATGTTTGTTCCGTGGAGCACATCCATGGCAAACTGCTTATCGCTTGTGATATTGAAGCGCTTTGCATCGATTTTGGGGAAAAGGTAGAAGGCTGCATGATTCTTCACATAACTGATACCGGGAATCTGATCCAGAGCGCGGCAGGTTGCCTCGCGCTGCTCATAAATGCGTCCGCCGGGAACCATCATAGCCTGAGTGCTCTCATTATCTGCAAGAGCAGCAGGGATAACAAGCTGGGTGAGCGCATTGCCGCAAAGACGCATGGCCGCAATCTTCTGAATGTTCTCTATAGCAGCATTCTTAAAGCTTTCAGGACCGGAAACACAGAGCCAACCGCAGCGGAAGCCGCAAATAATATGACTCTTGGAAAGTCCGTTGAAGGTGATAACGGGCATATCGGGCGCAAGGGCCGCAGTGGATGTGTGGGTGTATCCGTCCATCAGGAGGCGGTCATAAATCTCATCGGAGAGTAGAAGAAGATTATGCTCACGGGCAATTTCGATCATTCCCTTGATGATTTCCTCAGGATAAACAGCGCCGGTGGGGTTATTGGGGTTGATGATAAGAAGAGCCTTGGTCTTGGAAGTGATCTTGCTTCTTATATCGGCAAGGTCGGGATACCAGTTACTCTTTTCGTCACAGATGTAAAGCACAGGCTTTGCGCCGGCAATAACTGTAAGGTTGGTCCAGAGAGAATAACTGGGAGAAGGAATGAGTATCTCATCGCCTATCTCAAAAAGAGCGGTAGAAACCATCTGAGCCACTTCACTTACACCGTTGCCAATAAAAATACAGTCAGGGTCAATTCCCTTAATGCCGCTTCCAGTGTGGTAATCGCAAATTGCGTGTCTTGCGGCAGGCATTCCCTTGAGATCGCAATAAGCCACTGCCTTATCTGCATTTTCAATAAGTGCATTACGGACACTGTCAGGCATTTTGAATCCGAAGGTGGCAGGGTTGCCGGTGTTGAGCTTCAAAACATCAATGCCCTGAGCGGACATGCGGTTAGCCTCCACAAAAATGGGGCCGCGTATATCGGAATGGACTTCAGCCATTCTTTCAGCAATTTTTATATTCATAGTGGTACAATACTCCTATTTTCACAGTTGAATGTGATTATAACACTTTTTTTATGAAATTGCACCATTTATTTAAATATTATCGATAATTTGTAGTTCTGCAAAATACTTAACATCTGTTTCACTCCCCTTTTATTGACTATTACAGTATTATAGGTTAAAATAATTGAACAAAATATTACCATAAGGCAGTTGAGGGTTATAGCATGGACTACAGAACCGATGCTCCCGGTATACTTCGTGATTTCCTTGTTTATCACGAAACTATCAAGGGCCACTCCAAAAAAACCGTTGACGAATACTATCTTGATCTAAGGACCTTCTTCAGGTTTCTCAAGCAAAACCGGGGTCTTGTTCCGCGCAGCATCGATATTGAAGATATCTCCATCAACGATATAAATCTGGATTTTGTAAAGACTGTCAGCCTTACAGAGGTTTATG
>JAZNZM010000155.1:0-6357 GCA_045594965.1 Oscillospiraceae bacterium
TGTTCTTAGTGCGGTTGGCAAACCCTCACTATCCTATCATTGGAGGTCTTTTTTTTGCTATAAGCGTTTTATACCCCTGGCAGAGCCAGGGGTTGCTTGTCTCTTAAGAGCCAAGGCGATGCCCATCGGATTATACCGCGAGTATATCCGATGGGCAACAACGAAGTATGAGGAAAAAAGAACAAGCCCGAGAAAAAATAAAACCGTCTTTTCACAGAGAGGTAACGTGTGAAAAAACGGTGTTTATTTTAATCACTCGGCCATGTCGTTGAGCTTGAGGGTCATCTGGCTCTTCTTGTGAGCGGCCTTGTTCTTGTGGATCAGGTTCTTGCCTGCAGCCTTGTCGACAGCTTTGACAGCCACTTTATAGGTGCTGACGGCTGCTTCCTTGTTGCCCTCGGCAACTGCTGCATCAAACTTCTTAACTGCGGTTCTGAGAGCGCTGCGCTCAGCCTTGTTCTTTGCGTAACGGGCCTTTGCAAGCTGGTCTCTCTTGGCGGAAGACTTAATGTTTGCCATGTTTCAATCGCCACCTCCTCCTATAAGTATAAGCGGTCAAATGCACAGTATACGGCACAGCACATATAGACTCACGGAAACATATTGTAACAGCAATCCATTGAAAAATCAAGGGTTTTTTTCACTATTTTCGAGTTTTTGCATATAATTTTTTTCGAAGGACACACTAACACAAAATATTGATTTTCTGAAAGGTACTGCCACTATGAATAGTAGAATCAGAACCGACCTTGCCCTTGAAGCCCGGGAGCTTTACCGCGGGGATAGCACTCTTATGGGAGATATTCCCGGTGTCAGAGCCGCGGAGAGATGCTCCGGCGGTTTCACCGTAAGCACCATCGAGGTGCTGGACCGCCGGGGCGAGGATGCCATCGGCAAGCCCTGCGGGCGCTATGTAACTGTTGAGCTGGGCGCTTTGCTGCGCCGGGAGCAGGGCGCATTCGGCGAGGCCTGCGTCCTTCTATCGCTGGAGCTTCGCAGACTGCTTAAAATTCCAGTTAATTCCAGTGTTCTTGTGGCAGGGCTTGGAAACAGGGACATCACTCCCGATGCTGTTGGTCCTCTTACCATGGATTACCTCATGGTCACGCGGCACCTCAGAGAGGCCATTCCGGAACACTTTGCCGCCTTTCGTCCTGTGTGCGGCATTCAAAGCGGAGTTCTTGGCACAACGGGCATTGAGAGCGGTCATATGATAGCAGCCGTATGCCGCGCTGTGAAGCCCGCCGCAGTTGTGGCGGTGGACGCTCTGGCATCAAGGAGTATGGACAGGCTCTGCCGCACCGTGCAGCTCAGCGATACCGGTATAGTCCCCGGTTCCGGTGTGGGCAATGCGCGGCAGGCGCTGAACCGGGAGAGTCTGGGCGTTCCCGTGATATCCGTAGGCGTGCCCACAGTGGTTGATGCCGCGACCCTCGCCTTTGACCTTCTGGGTGACGCAGGACTTGACATAGACCCGAATAAGCTCTCATCCTCCGGAGGCATGATAGTTACCCCAAGAGACATTGACCGCAGCGTGAGGGACACAGCCAAGCTCATCGGCTATTCTCTTAACCTCGCTTTTCACAAGGGGCTGAGCATTCAGGATGTTGATATGTTCCTGAGCTGAACAGTATATTCCGCAAAAAACCCGATGTTTCACGTGAAACATCGGGTTCGGTTGTTTTATCGGCAAACGTAGCAGTTCCATTCTTCCTCATGGCAATGCTCAAGAATTTCAAAGCCGTTATTCTCAAGAGCAGCGCGCACCTCGGTCTCTCTGCCGTCAATTATTCCGGAGCAGATAAAGACCGCGCCCTCTGCCATAAAGCGCCGCACAAAGGTGCTGAGCGGAATGATAACATCGCTGACGATATTGGCAAGAACTATGTCATAGCCCGTGCCAAGGAATTTTCTCATGCCCTCATCGGATAGAATGTCACCGGCATAAACCTTGAAGCGATCCTCGCCAATGCCGTTGAGAGCGGCGTTGTCCGCAGCCACATCGGGAGCCTTGGGGTCGATATCACAGCCCACAACCTTCTCACAGCCAAGAACAGCCGCGCCAATGCCAAGTATGCCGCTGCCGCAGCCAAGGTCAAGAACCTTTTTTCCGAATGCGGCAAAGTTTTCAAGACGGTGGAGGCACATTCTGGTGGTGGCGTGGCTGCCGGTGCCGAATATAAGGCCCGGATCGAGACGGAGAGCCACACGGCCTTCAAGCTCGGGATTTTCCCACTCGGGGATAACGAGGAATTTCTCACCGATCTTCAAGGGCTTATAAAACTCACGCCAGTTGTTCTCCCAGTCGCTGTCGTCCACGGCGGCGCAGTCAAGCTCCACTCCAAGCTCTCTGCGAACCTTGGCAAGGAGAGCCTTGCCCTCTTCATCATCGGCAACATAGAATTTTATGCGGCTGAGACCCTTGAAGCGGTCATTCAGCTCATCGTCAACATAGTCCCAGTACTGGTGGTTGTTCTCAAGGAAGTTCCTGAAGTCCTCTTCGTCCTCTATGCACATACCCTCTACGCCCAGATCTCCCAGACGGAGGCAGAGCAGATCTATTTCCTTGCTGGTGGTAGATATGGAAGCTTCAATCCAACGCATATATAAATTCTCCTTAAATAATTGTTTACATAGATTTTAGTTGTTTTGCTCTATCGTGTCAAGTAGGGGCGGACCCCCGTGTCCGCCCGTGGGTGACCCACCGTATCCGCCCCTGGGTGACCCCCGTGTCCGCCCGTGGGTGACCCCCGTATCCGCCCGTTTTCTGCCTTCGCCTGCGGAGCGGATTCCTGCCTCTGCCCAATGTTTCACGTGAAACATAGCTGACAGGGCAGAAAAAGCGCAAAAAACTGTTTCACGTGAAACACAAAATATTGAAATATCCTCAAAAGGTGTTATAATACAGACACAAAGATACAAAAATCTCTCCAAGGAGAAGGATATGGGCAAAATAATAGCCATCGCCAACCAGAAAGGCGGCGTAGGAAAAACTACCACGGCCATAAACTTCTGCGCCTCCTTGGCTCACAGGGGCAAGAAGGTGCTTCTTTGCGACTGCGACCCCCAGGGAAATGCCACCACAGGAATGGGCGTGGATAAAAACAGGGTCAAAAGCGTTTACGACGTGATGCTGCGGGACATGGATCCGGAAAAAGCGGTCATCAAAACAAAATACGGCGACATTCTTCCCTCCAACCGTGAGCTGGTGGGTGCGAATGTGGAGCTGGTAGATATGGAAAACAGGGAGTTTGTCCTGCGCAAAGCCCTGCTGCCGCTTAAATCAGACTATGACTATATAATCATTGACTGTCCTCCCTCCCTTGAGCTTCTCACCCTCAACGCATTCACAGCGGCGGACACCGTGCTTGTGCCCGTTCAGTGCGAGTATTACGCTCTGGAGGGTCTAAGCGACCTTATGAACACCGTGAAGCTCATAAACAGCAAGCTCAACCCCGCCCTGAAGATAGAGGGACTGGTGCTGACCATGTACGACGGACGCACCCGCCTCAGCGAAGAAGTGGCCGATGCTCTGCGCGCTCACTTCGGAGACAAGGTGTACGAGAACTACATTCCCCGGAATATCCGGCTCAGTGAAGCCCCCAGCCACGGCAAGCCCTGCATCGCCTATGACAAGCTCAGCAAGGGTACAAGGGCATATCTCCACATGACCAACGAGTTTTTGAAGCGGCAGTAAAAAGGCTTCCCCCGGGGGAAGCTGTCGAGCGCAGCGAGACTGATGAGGGTCTATACGCTTAATATCCCTCATCCGGCCCTTCGGGCCACCTTCCCCCAAGGGAAGGCAAAGCGGTATTTTTTATCTCAATTTTAGGAAGTGATAAATATGGCCGAGAAAGCCAAGCGAGGTCTTGGAAGCGGACTGGGAGCACTTTTCGGGGACGATATTCTCTCCAATCCTGCAGACAAGGAGCTGACACTGCCAATCAGCAAGGTTGAGCCGAGAGCAGATCAGCCCAGATACTCCTTCGACGAGGAGGCCCTTGCCACCCTCTCGGAGAGCATAAGACAGTACGGTCTTATTCAGCCCATAACCGTCAGGAAGCTTGATGGGGGCTATTACCAGATAATCGCCGGCGAGCGCCGCTGGCGCGCAGCCCGCATGGCAGGTCTCAGCGAGGTGCCCGTACGTATCATCGAGGCCGATGACAAAAGGGCAATGGAGCTGGCGCTGGTTGAAAACCTCCAGCGCGAGGACCTGAATCCCATCGAGGAAGCCCGTGGCTACCGCACCCTCATGGAGGAGTACGGCATGACTCAGGAACAGGCCGCCGCAGCCGTGGGCAAGTCCCGCCCTGCCGTTGCCAACGCCTTGCGTCTGCTGGGTCTCAGCGAGGCTGTCACCGCAATGGTGGAGAACGGAAGCCTCTCAGCAGGACACGCCAGAGCACTTTTACCCATAAAAGACGGAAAAAAGCAGCTTGAGCTTGCGGAAACTGTTATAAGCCGCAATCTCTCCGTCCGCCAGACCGAGACTCTGGTAAAGCGTCTCTGCGCCGAGCCAAAGGAAGAACCCAAAAGCGAAAACGCAATAATCGTGGACTATGTGAAAGAGGTTGAGCGGGATCTGGAGAACGCCCTGGGCCGCAAGGTGAAGCTGGTGGACTCCAAAAAGCGCGGCCGCATAGAGATAGAGTTCTACGGCGCCGATGACAGAGAGGCCCTTATCAATAAGCTGATGCTCTTCGGAAAGCTGAAGAAGTGAAATGGCCTTCCCCTGGGGGGAAGGTGGCCGAGCGAAGCGAGGTCGGATGAGGGAACCGTCTTGCTGACAGTTCAGAAACTTTGTCCCTCATCAGTCACGGCATACGCCGTGACAGCTTCCCCCAGGGGAAGCCAAATAGGAAGTTTAGATTTTACATTATTTTACAATAAAGGAAGATAAGAATCATGCTTGATATTAAATTTGTTCGTGAGAACCCCGAGATAGTCAAGGAAAACATCCGCAAGAAGTTTCAGGACAGTAAGCTGCCCATGGTGGACGAGGTCATAGAGCTTGACAAGCTCAACCGCGCCGCCATCAATGAGGCCAACGAGCTGCGCGCAAAGCGCAATGCCCTCAGCAAGGCCAACGGCCCCCTCTTCGGCAAGCTGAAGAAGGCCTCTGAGGAGGAAAAGGCGGCTATTCAGGCCCAGATCGATGCCAACATGGCCGCCGTCAAGGCCAACGACGAGCGCCGGGAGGAGCTGGAGAAGCTGGAAGGCGAATATGCCGAGCGCATCCGCAAAATAATGATGCTCATCCCCAACATCATCGACCCCTCCGTCCCCATCGGCGAGAGCGACGAGTTCAATGTGGAGGTGGAGCGTTTCGGCGAGCCTGTTACTCCCGACTATGAGATTCCCTACCACACCGCCATTATGGAGAAGTTCAACGGCGTTGACATGGACGCAGCGGGCCGCGTTTCCGGCAACGGCTTCTACTATCTCATGGGCGACATTGCCCGTCTCCACTCCGCAGTGCTGGCCTATGCCCGTGACTTCATGATCGAGAAGGGCTTTATCTACTGCATCCCCCCCTTCATGATCCACGGCAATGTTGTTGAAGGTGTTATGAGCCAGAACGACATGGACGCAATGATGTACAAGATTGAGGGCGAGGACCTCTACCTCATCGGCACCAGTGAGCACTCCATGATAGGCAAGTTCATTGACCAGATCATCCCTGAGGCAAGCCTGCCCCAGACCCTCACCAGCTACTCCCCCTGCTTCCGCAAGGAAAAGGGCGCACACGGCATCGAGGAGCGCGGCGTTTACCGCATCCACCAGTTCGAGAAGCAGGAAATGATCGTTGTCTGCCGTCCCGAGGACAGCATGGAATGGTACGAGAAAATGTGGCGCTACTCCGTGGAGCTGTTCAGAAGCCTTGAGATCCCCGTACGCCAGCTGGAGTGCTGCTCCGGTGACCTTGCGGATCTGAAGGTAAAGAGCTCCGACATCGAGGCATGGTCTCCCCGCCAGCAGAAGTACTTCGAGGTATGCTCCTGCTCCAACCTTGGTGATGCTCAGGCCCGCCGCCTGCGTATGCGCGTAAAGGGCCAGGACGGCAAGATGTATCTGCCCCACACCCTCAACAACACCGTTGTTGCTCCTCCCCGCATGCTCATCGCCTTCCTTGAAAACCACCTTCAGGCCGACGGCAGCGTAACCATTCCCGAAGCTCTCCGCGGCTATATGGGCGGCAAGGAAGTTCTCGTACCCGGCAAATAATTAAAGGAAATATATAAATATCAATGGGGAGGAAAAGCAAAAGGAAGAAATTCGCAGAAGAATTCAAGACCTTTACCATGCGCGGCAATGTGCTTGATATGGCCATCGGTGTGATCGTCGCCACCGCCT
>JAZNZM010000156.1:0-44615 GCA_045594965.1 Oscillospiraceae bacterium
AGTTCCCCTATTTTGCCGTCCAGATAGCTTTCCACCTCTTCAATGACACTGTCTTCCATCTTTTCACCGTTGGAATTTATAAGCTTAATTCCATTGTCGTAGAATGGATTATGACTTGCAGAAATCATAATACCGCAGTCAAACTGATCGCTTCTGGTCACATAAGAAACGCTGGGAGTTGTGGTAACATGCAGAAGATAGGCATCTGCACCCGATGCTGTAATGCCGGCTGAAAGAGCGGATTCAAACATGTAGCTGCTTCTTCTTGTATCTTTACCTATAACTATGTTGCACTTGTGATCCTTGCCGTAGTACCATCCAAGAAATCGGCCAATTTTGAATGCGTGCTCAACAGTGAGTCCAACATTGGCTTCACCGCGAAAACCGTCAGTTCCGAAATATTTGGACATAAAGAATCCTCCAATCTATGAATATCATAATATATAAAATGAACATCTATGCATTTTGATTACTCTATTATGTAAATCATTTTATCATTAATTGCTATCTCGGTCAATGGAATGGTAACTATAAATACCGAAATGTAACCAAATGTAATAATATTATCTAAGGAATGGGCAAGACTATACAAAAACATGACGGAGCATGTTATGGTAATTATTTTTACAAGAACTATCATCATATTTTTTTCTATTATTATTCTTATGCGCCTATTGGGAAAACGGCAGTTGCGTGAACTTGAATTATCTGAACTGGTAGTTTCGGTGATAATTGCTGATATGGCCGCAACACCCCTTCAGGATATTGGCATTCCCCTGCTCTACGGCTTGATTCCAATATTCACACTTTTTGCCTGCGAGCTAATTCTCTCAGGAGGTATTTTGTCCAGCGTTCATTTCCGCACCTTACTATGCGGAAAACCTGAATTTTTAATTTTAGAGGGAAAAATACTCGAAAAGGAAATGCGAAAATCAAGATTCAGTGTGGATGAACTGTTTGAGGAACTTAGAAGCAAGGAGATACTGGATATTTCAACGGTAAAGTATGCCATTCTTGAGACTGACGGTACACTGAATACCATTCTCTACCCGGAAAATCAGCCTGTGACTCTAAAAGACCTGAAAAAAATGCCGTCCGGAGGAGAATATCCTATAATAATAATCGAAGACGGAAGAATTCTTGAAAAAAATTTAGAGCATATTGGAAAATCAAAAAAATGGTTAGCAGCAGTCCTTAAGAGCAAAAAGTGCAACCACCCCTCTGAGGTATTTGCACTTGTCTATTACAGCGATAAAAAGATTTATTTTGAAAAAAAGGAGTATGGACATTGAGAAAACTATTATTGGGTCTTCTGCTTCTTGCTGTTCTTTTCTGTGGCTGCCTGGGAAATGCCGTTTACTTAAACATGGAGTTTGCCTCTATAAAGGCAGACATACAAAAAAGCCTTTTACTTGATGAAGAAGATGGAATAAACCTGCTTACAAGATCATATGACAGATACAGATCAAACAAAAAATATTTTGATATTATTTTAAGGGAGAGCAAGTCTGATTCGATTGATCAGCTTTTTACCGAAGCTATTGGCTCACCGTCTGAGACAATAGTAAGAAAAAAGCTTATTAACATCATAAACAGCGTGGCAGAAAGTGAAAAGCTTTGTATTGGATCCGTATTTTAAAAAATCCGTTCCCAATTAAGGAACGGATTTTTTAATATTTATTTCTTGTCACCAAGAAGCTTTGTGAGTTCATCCATGAATGTATTGATATCCTTGAAGGAGCGATAAACTGAAGCGAAGCGGACATAGGCTACCTCGTCCATATCCTTTAGACGGTCCATTACCATCTCACCAATATGGTCGGAGCTGACCTCACTTTCGAGGGCGCCACGAAGCTCTTGTTCAATGTCATCGGCAATGGATTCAATCTGAGCCATGGTGATGGGGCGCTTCTCGCACGCACGCAGCATACCGTTGATAATCTTAATCTTATCAAAGGACTGACGGGAGCCGTCGCGCTTAATAACAGCGATTGGCATGCGCTCAATTATCTCGTAAGTGGTGAAACGCTTCTGGCAATCGAGACACTCGCGACGGCGACGTATTGTTGCGCCATCGTCGGCAGGACGGGAATCAATAACCTTGCTGTCGTGAAATCCGCAAAATGGGCACTTCATTTATATCTCTCTCCTTCTGATAGAAGTAATTTACATAATATCAATATATCACAGCATTTTAGGGATAGCAAGTATTATTTTCCCCTTTATATACCATATTTTGTGCCTTGATTGCGCTCATCTTAATCCACTAAAATTAAGTTACATAATATCGTTGAAAGGATATGATAAATATGCTCAAAAAAATAGCACAGAGCATCCGAGGGATGCCCCGTGCAGCCTACATATTTCTAAAAAACTCACTACTACTTTGCGATGTGATGCTTCTGTGTTCACTGTGCCTTTTTATATCATCGAACGGTGTTGTTGATAGCTATGAGCGCACAAAGCTGGCATTGCTTACTCTGGAAACTCCGGCGGGAATACTCCTGCTTACCTTATTGGGATTTGTGTTTATTCTTGATCGTCATTGAGAAGAACGTGAATTTCCTGAGCAGAGCTGATGATATTAAGTACCTGAATAAGACTGTTTGAGCTGAGATGTTCAGGTAGACCAAGCTTCTTTTGCAGTATTTGGCGCTTTATATGACTGCCTTCTCTTCCTACAAGACCAAGTTTATACAAATCAGATTTGCTGATTTCCGAATGCCTATGTTCAGTCGCTTCCGAGTCAATACTCGCTCCGCAATTTCTGAGGGCGGTAATTATAGTCTCGGGACACATTCCTTCAACACCCAGTTTGCCCTCCTTTGAAGCCTCTCTTTTACGCTTCTCTTTGCCGGCAATGTCAGGAATATAAGCATTTTTCACATAGCGGGGATCTACAATGCCATTAATAAAATTACGGATTACAAATCCGGCACCATCACTGTCGGTGAGTATGATTATGCCGCGCCGTTTGGCCAGGGAACGAAGCATTTCCTGTTTTTCTTTGTCCTTGAAAATACCGAAACCTGATGTTTCAACTATTGTGGCATCTATAATCTGGCTGAGAGTGTTTTTATCGTAACGCCCCTCAACCACAATGACTTCGTTTACGCTTATCATTTTCCCAACACCGCCACCTTGATTAGAAGTTCTTTCATAAGTACAGCACCGTCTACTCCGGAGCTTTTCATGAGATAGTCATACTCGGTACAAAGCTCAACAAGATTTTTAAGAGCTGAAATGGAATATGGCTTTGCGCAGGCGGAAAGTTTGTTATACAGAAAATCATATTTTACGCCTGTAAGCTCCATTATAGCGCTTTTCCCTTTGCCTTTTGATACAGCAAGCTTGTAAGCATACATTTTTCTTATCTGCTGTGAGAATATTGCGAGTATAAATATTGGTGTATTGGTTTTATCGGCAAGAACGTCCCCCAACAGTCTGGCAGCGGAATCTATATTACCGCGGCTGAGCATATCGGTCATATCGAAAACATCTGCCTCGGGAATACGGTGCGCGGTTGCATCAATGTCCGAACGCGAAATGCAGTTGCTGCGGCAATGAGATGCCACCTTTTCTATCTCCGGGATAAGCCGAGTCATTAATGTGCCGCTGACATATGTGAGATATTCCGCGTCTGAACGTGATATGCTTTTTTCAAAAGCGGAAAAACGATTGCTTATCCACTTGATAAGGGCATCCTGATCCTGCTCGGTAAATTCTATGCTTCTTGCGTATTTTTTTACTGCTTTAATGGCCGCGAGTCTTCCGTCCAACTCATAATCGGAGCTTATTATTATAGCAAGAGTACAGTATTCCGGGAGGTCACTGATGATTCGTTTTAACTGTTCGCACTCGGATTCACGGCACTTATTTATATCAAATCCGCGAAGTTCGATAAATGTTCTGTCTGAAAAGAAAGGTACAGAATCAACCGCCTCGGAAAGAAGGGACATATCAACAGAGGGGCCGCTAAGCTTCTTATAGTTGAAATCCAACTCATCACTGATGCAAAGCTTTTTTAGCTCCTCTATGAATCTTTCTCTAAGATAGTCCTCGGGACCGTAAAGGAGATAAAGGCGCGCTGGTCCCTTGTCCTTCAGATATTTGACTTCAAGACCATAATTGAATTTTTGCTTTTCCTTTTTTGCCATCAGTTATTACCAACCATCATTGTAATATTTCCGTTAATATCTGTTCTGAAAATCTCAACCCCGTGAGAATTCAATCTTTGAAGAACTTCATCGGCGGGATGTCCGTAGTTGTTCACACCTACCGAAATAAATGCAGTATCCGGCTTGATCTCATTTAAAAGAGCATCACAGGTAGAGGTCTTGCTTCCATGATGTCCCGCCACAAGAAGTTCAATTTCATCAAGTTCATAAAAGCTTACGAGCTGTTCTTCAGTGCTTCGTCCTGCGTCACCCATAACCAAAAAATCAAACCCATCAAACTCGCCCAAAACAATAAGCCCATGCTCGTTTGGTTCTGCACTTCCTATTGGTGCAAACAGCTCCAGACGCAGTTCGTTCATCTGAACGCCTGTGTTCTCGCTGATGTAAATAAGTTCTGTGCCGTTATCATAACACATTTCAATAATGCTGTCACCAACTTCTGTATTTTCACAGTCATCGGGAAGCACTACTCGCCTGACATCAATATAATTCATCAGACGAACAACTCCGTTGGCATGGTCATCATGCAAATGAGTAAGAATAAGCATATCCAGACTGCTCTTTCCTGCAGAAAGGAGATATTCAGCTGCTGTATCGCCGGCATTCCGGGGCGTATTTTTACCTCCGCAATCTATCATAACAGTCAGGTTGTCATCTGTTGCAACAATACATTGTCCCTGTCCGACATCTAAAGCAGTAATTGCGGGTCCCTTGTTTGCATCCGCTTTAGATATAAATAAAGTTAGCGGAAGCGTAATAAGGCAAAGGCAGACCGGAATCAAGGGTCTGTATGTTTTCTCTCCGCGGAAGATGTATGGCAGAAATAATACAGCATACACAAATATCAGCCAGCAAGATATATACTTATTGTTTGTAAACAAGGCGGACTGAGGAAGCTCTGCAATATTTTTTACTACAAAGATTGTATATCTTGGAAGCCAGCCAACGATCCACGCAAGCCCTTGGCCAATTGGAGCATATACAGCTGCAATTATACAAACGGGATAAGCGAGCATAAATGCAGCGGACATAGCCCATAAACATAATATATTTGACAATATAGAATATGGCGCAACAAAACCGAAATGCAAGGCAGAAAGGGGCACAGTAAATATCATAGCACCCACAGAAGCTGCGAATATGCTTTCTGCGCCTTTTATGAATTTACCGATGATACCTCCGATGACGGCAGTAAGTCCTGTCAGTGAGCGATAAATCCTCGGTGTGATAAGGAGTATGCCGGCCAGCGCTGCAAAGCTAAGCTGTAAACTGATGCTTGCCAGAGCTTGAGGATTGCATAGAAGAATTAGAAGCAGTGCGGCAGAAAGACTTGTGGGAGGATCGTTCTCACGCTTCAAGATTGGAGCTAAAAGGCTTAGAGAGATCATAAATGATGCCCGTGTCACCGATGGAACAAAGCCCATCATCGCAGCAAAAAACCACACCAGCGGAATTCCGATAAATGCTGTTATTCGTCTTCGACCTGAAGCAATAGCTATGAGTGATACAATAAAAGATACATGCATACCGGATACCGCAATAATATGGCTTAATCCGGATAGTCTCAAAGAAACATACAGCTCATCGTCATCATAGAGCTCAGATTTATCCCCGGTCAGAAGCGCTTTCATAAGAGGAGCAACATCGTCAGGGAAAACCATAAGTATATGATCTTTAAGTGCCGCAGACAAGGTTTTGGGGAAAAAGAACGGATTTCCCCTCCCCTTCTCAAGAAGCTTGTATTCCCCATCAAGGGATGCCCGTAAAAAGACGCCGGAGGCAAAATAATAATCGTCATCTATACCGTACCTCATCCGGGCTGAACGAAACCGAAGATTGATTCTGATAACATCCCCCGCTTCAAGATCAGAAAAACCTGCATCATAATCTGTAACAAGCACTTTACAGGAAGGGTAGTCATCTCCCCTCAGTCTTACCATCATTGTTGAGTACCCCTCACCGAAGCTTGGTGCATCCAGCACGCGGGCTTCGACAGAAGCTTTTGTATCTGCCAAGGATTCCGCCGGGGAAATAAACAGCATGGTATGGAGATAACTCCACCCAAATCCGATAGCAGCAGAGAAACACAGAAGCATTATTATCGTTCTGGAATTATTTCTAAGGAGAATGCCAAGAAAACCGAGAACAGCAAATGCAAGGGCGACGTATATCAGCACGGAATCAGGAAGAAGATAGTGGCAGACGACAAGGGCGGCAGTATATCCGATTGTAATAAACATAAGAATCCTCACGATGATCACCTCCCCTTTCCGTACTGAATTAAGTGAATTGTAACATTTTCAAATAATGCCGTCAATGAAATAAGGCAGCTGTATTGTGCATCAAAACAGCTGCCTTATTAAAACTATTTATACCATCTGCTCCCCGAGCTTTTTGCCGGCAAGTATATGGAAATGGAGATGTTTAACGGTCTGACCGGCATCATCTCCGCAGTTGGAAATAACACGGTATCCATTATCGAGCTTCTCCTGATTGGCAATGACCGCAATTGCCTCGAGACATTTCGCGGCATAAACTGAGCTTTCGGCGGATACATCGTTCATGGAAGCCATGTGTTCCTTTGGAATAACAAGTATATGAACGGGAGCCTGAGGCGCTATATCGCGGAAAGCGAAAACAAATTCATCCTCGTATACCTTGGTTGAAGGGATAACACCGGCTGCGATTTTACAGAAAAGGCAGTTTTCCATCATGCGTCCTCCTTAACCGAGCTTAGCCGCAACAAAGTTGTCAACAAGAGCAAGGGCGTCATCAATTTTAAGGACATCGCTTCCGCCGCCCATTGCACTGTCGGGCTTACCGCCGCCCTTGCCGCCTATAACGGGGGCTATGGTCTTGATGATGTCTCCGGCCTTGATTCCGGAAGCTACTGCTTCTTTTCCGCAGAAGGCTGCAAGGCTTACCTTACCATCCTTATAGGTGGCAATAACTGCGACGATGGAAGGATCCCTGTCACGGAGAAAATCGCCCATCTTGCGCACATCCGCCACTTCAAGGTCGGGGCGTGTGGTAGTGACAACATTAAGGCTGCCTATCCTCTTTGCGGCAAAGAGGAAACGCTCTACATCGCCGGAAAGAAGCTTGTCCTTCAGTTTATCTATATTCTGACGCATTTCACGCATTTCACCAAGTGTGGACTCCAGTTTGCCGATGAGTTCACCGGGATTGGTCTTAAGAGTTGCAGCTGCCTCATGGACAGTACGGTTAAGGCCATCCACGCGCTGCATGAATACCTTACCGGTAACTGCTTCAATACGACGCACTCCGGAAGCAACAGAGCCTTCGCTGATGATGTGGAAGGGGCCTACGAGGGCTGTATTGCTCAGGTGAGTACCACCGCAGAGTTCAATAGACTCTTCACCCATGGAAACAACGCGGACGGTGTCGCCATACTTTTCTCCAAAGAGAGCTGTTGCGCCCATCTTCTTTGCATCGTCGATAGCCATTTCGTTTATAGATATATTAAGACCATCGAGTATCATATTGCCAACACGCTTGTTGATGGCAAGAATCTCATCGGTTGTAAGAGCAGAGAAATGAGTAAAGTCGAAACGGAGGTGGTCGGGTTCAACAAGAGAACCGGCCTGATGGACGTGATCACCGAGAATGTCGCGAAGAGCTCTCTGAAGAAGATGAGTTGCAGAGTGGGCGCGCATTATTGCACGGCGGCGCTCTGTATCAATGTCTGCACGGACTTCATCGCCAACATTAAGGCTTCCGGAAAGCATTTCACCATGATGCAGATACTTTCCGCCCTTGTCCTTCTGAACATCAGATACAGCGAAAACGGCATCACCGCAGTATATGCGGCCGTGGTCGGCAACCTGACCGCCCATTTCAGCATACATAGTGGTGGAATCAAGAACAACGATGCCTTTTCTGCCCTCGGCAAGGACACCGCAGGTCTCACCGCTCTCCACAAGGGCGAGGACCTTTGCGTTGCACTTATCCATGGTGTAACCAAGGAACTGAGTGGGGGTGTTGTCAAGACCAAGATCAAGGCCGGCCCATGCATCGGACATGTCACCGCGGGCAGCTCTTGCACGCTGGCGCTGTTCATTCATGAGCTTGGTGAACTCATCCATGTCAACGCTCATTTCCTCTTCCTCTACCATTTCTATGGTGAGATCTATGGGGAAACCATAGGTGTCATAAAGCTTAAAGGCATCAGCGCCGGAAAATACTTTCTCTCCCTTTGCCTTGTGCTGCTCGAGAATTTCATTGTAAATGCGCATACCTGCGTCGATAGTGCGGGCGAAGTTCTCTTCCTCAGTTTTGATAACGCGGGTGATATAGTCAGCCTTTTCACGAAGATCGGGATAATGGCCCTCATTTTCACGGATAACGGTTTCTACGACATCAAAGAGGAAAGGATCATTTACGCCGAGAAGCTTGCCGTGGCGTGCAGCGCGGCGGAGCAGACGACGGAGAACATAGCCTCTGCCTTCATTGGAAGGTAGAACGCCATCGCAGATCATAAATGTTGAAGAGCGAATGTGGTCTGTGATAATACGCAGGGAAACATCCTTTTTATAGCTCTCATTGTAGTGAGCACCTGTAATCTCACTGACACGGTTTGTGATGTTCATAACGGTGTCAACATCAAAGAGGCTTGCAACATTCTGGCTTACACAGGCAAGGCGCTCAAGACCCATACCTGTATCAATATTCTTCTGAGCAAGATCGGTGTAATTGCCTTCACCGTCATTGTTGAACTGAGAGAATACATTGTTCCATACTTCCATGAAACGGTCGCAATCGCAGCCGGGCTTGCAGTCGGGCTTGCCGCATCCGTTCTCTATGCCGCGGTCATAGTATATCTCGGAGCAGGGGCCGCAGGGGCCGGAGCCGTGCTCCCAGAAGTTGTCGGCCTTACCCATGCGAACAATATGATCGGCAGGAACTCCGATTTCCTTTGTCCACACATCAAAGGCTTCATCATCATCGAGATAAATGCTGGGATAAAGTCTGTCGGGCTCAAGGCCAACCCATTCGGGAGAAGTGAGGAACTCCCAGCTCCATGCCAAAGATTCACTCTTGAAGTAATCACCGAAAGAGAAGTTGCCAAGCATCTCAAAATAGGTGCCATGGCGTGCTGTTTTGCCAATGTTTTCGATATCTCCGGTGCGGATGCACTTCTGGCAGGTGCACACTCTGCGCCTGGGAGGCTCAACTTCTCCGGTGAAATAGGGCTTCATGGGAGCCATGCCGGAGTTGATAAGAAGCAGCGAAGGGTCATTCTGTGGGATAAGGGAAAAGCTTGGGAGTCTGAGATGGTCTTTGCTTTCAAAGAACTTCAGGAACATTTCACGAAGCTCGTTGAGACCGATGTTTCTGTGTGCCATAAATAGCATTCCTCCATATATATCTTTTTATAATTTCAAAAAAAACACTTCGCCCCAATACAGGGGCGAAGTGCAATAAACAATCTTCACGGTACCACCCTGATTATCTGCCAGTCAGGCAGCTTCTCAGATAATCCTATATCGGGGATAAGGCGGCGGATTCATCACCCGCAGGCTCGGAAGTGGCTGTATGTGCTTGCAGACGGGAGCTTTCAGCAAATGCATCCCTCTCTGGCAGACTGCATAAACACAACTGGTTTCGTCAATGCCTACAAATATTACCCGTATATTTTAGCACAATTAATATGCTTGTCAACACAATTTTTCATAGTTTCACGGGTATTTTTTTCCGTATCTCCATAGAATCGGGTGTGACATAACAATTGTATGCAAGAATGTTGACGCCCTTTTCTTCCGCAAGTCTGAGCATCTGGCCAAACTGCGGATGAGTCTCATCGTTTGGAGCGACAAATTCAGCATCAAGCATCTGCACAATAAATACTATATAACATTCATATCCGGCTTCATGGGCAGAAATAAGCTCCGATATGTGTTTGACACCGCGCTGTGTAGGTGCGTCGGGAAAATAACATTCACCGTTAAATTCCAAAGTAACACCTTTTACTTCAATAAGACAGCGTCGATAACCTTTTTCAATATAGAAGTCAAATCTCGAATTGCCCCACTTGTATTCAGGTTTTATCATATCTGGATCATTAATAAAATTCCCTGATTTGGCAAACTCCAGAAAAGCTTTGTTTGGGGCCTGAGAATCCATATTAATCAGCTTCCCGGACTTATTGACAGCAACAAGGTCATAGGCTGTCTTTCTTGCCTCATTATCTGAATGGGCCAAATACACTTCAGCGCCCTCTGGGAGAAGCTCACGGCAGCGACCGGTATTTTTTACATGCACTACCTCTTCCCTGCCATTAACTTCAACATGGGCAATAAACCTGTTTGGGCGTGAAATAAATATTCCTTTTTCGATGTTGTCGTATTTCATGTGATATTCTCATAAAACAGGGTCCCTGCAAGTGGGACCCTGAAAAAACTATCTGAGTTTTCTAAGAAGTGCCAATCTGCCGCACCGGACAGGAAGCTTCATTCTCAGTTCCATCATCGGATGTGGGGCTGAGGGAATCTTCTCGTTCTCTGCATTTCTAAGGTCTTTAACAGTAAATGCAAATGGCTTATTATCAGGAGTGACAAGCTCAACGGTATCGCCAAGAGAGAATTTATTACGTTGTATCACCCTAGCTTCTCCGTTACTATCACATTCTTCTACCACTCCACAAACATCGGCATCTGTGAAATAATGGGCATCCGCATAATATTGTCCGGGCTCACCAAAATAAAAGCCGGTAGAGTACCTGCGATGACTTACTTTCATGCATTCCTCAAGCCAGGTTTTATCAAAGGCCTTACCTGCAAGATGGTCGTCTATGGCATGACGGTAAGCATTGGTGGTTACAGCAGCATAATAGGAGCTTTTCATACGGCCTTCAATTTTGAAAGAGCTTACACCAGCATCTATAAGCTCTCCGATATGTTCAATCATACACATATCGGAGCTGTTCATGATGAATGTGCCGCCGTCTTCGCTGATTTCGAAATAATCGTTTGGGCGTTTTTCTTCAACAAGATGATACTTCCAGCGACAAGGCTGGGAGCAAGCACCTCCGTTTGCATCGCGATGAGTAATGTAGTTGGAAAGCAGGCACCGTCCGGAAAAACTAACACACATGGCTCCGTGTACGAAAGCTTCAATTTCAAGCTCCTTTGGAATATTGGCGCGAAAAGCACGGATATTTTCAAGTGTCATTTCACGGGCAAGTACAACTCTTTTCGCTCCAAGATCGTAAAGCATCTTCGCGGTTTCGGAATTCACTACACCGAACTGTGTGCTGATATGTACCGGTATGTCCGGAGCGTGGCGTTTTGCAAGAGCAAGAACGCCAAGATCAGCAATAATGAAGCCGTCAACGCCCGCATCGGAGCAGTCTTCAAGAAAATCAGGCAGTTCGGGAAGCTGGTGCTCATGGGGGAGTACATTTACAGTTACATATACCTTAACACCCTTTTCGTGGCTTACAGTCACGGCACGTCGCAGTTCTGCGGAGGTGAAGTTTCCTGCTGAGGCGCGCAAGCCAAACTGCTTACCTGCAAGATAAACTGCATCAGCCCCGTAATGCAGAGCCATTTCAAGACGCTCTGCATCACCGGCCGGAGAAAGAAGTTCAGGGATTGTAGTTGTCATAGTCCTGAGTCTCCACAAAAGCATTGAATTCCGCGAGTGTGTAGAAGAACTTATGCGTTCCGGTTGCGGTATCCAAGGCGTAGTAATAATACCAATGGGATGCGGGATGAAGGGCGGCTTCAAGGGAAGCGAGGCCGGGATTGCAAATGGGTGTGGGAGGCAGACCTTTGTAGATATGTGTATTATAGGGGCTGTCTTCCTGAAGTATCTCAGTGGGTATCTGTACACCCACATGATCCTGGTGCTCATAGAGAATGGTGGCATCAATTCCAAGGGTTATACCCGCATTGAGTCGATTATATATTACATTTGCGATCATGGCGCGCTCTTCATCGTTTGCAGCTTCCTTTTCAATCATAGAGGCAATAATAACTGCCTCGTAAAAAGTGATTCCCATGTTATCGCAAAGCTGATACATGTCGGCATAAAGCTGTCTGTGGAAGGTGTTAAGGAACTTACTGATAACAGAGCTGGCGGATTCGCCGACATAGAAGTCGTAGGTGTTTGGGAAAATAAAACCTTCAAGACGCTTGGGATCGCCGAGAGTACTGTCATCAAGGAAGCTGAAATCGTAATGATAGTTTGCGGCAGCATCATAAAGATCCTCTACAGAACAAATCCCTTCATCCTCGAGCTTTTGGAATATCTGGTCCATTGTATATCCTTCAGGGAAGGTCACGCCGGACTTAATCTCCTTTTCCGCTACTGCCTTTTGGAGGTTTTTGACGAGAGCGCGATAGTCAAAGCGTGTGGAAAGCTCATATGTGCCGGGATCAATCTTTCTGTCGGCATTAGAAATTTTGGCAAATAAATTGAAGAGCCAGGGATACTCAATAATTCCGCTGTCCTTAAGGAGATGGGATACGGCACCAACATCGGCTACAGTAATGGTTTCCGTACCGGTTTTGTTGCCGTCATCGTCATAAACATCAACTTCTTCCTCGGAGAATATGTCCTCCGGAATTACAACCATCATTTTGGAATCGCCCTTGTTGAGTGCCAGAACATCGCAGGCAGCCATCCAGCCAAAACAAGCAAGAGCGATAGAGACACATATGATAAATGTCGCATACATAATACCGCCAAGGCAGCCCAGTCTTCCGGTTCGACTGAATCTTATGGGGCGATAGTCGCGTTCTTCGAGATCGTCATCCTCGTTGAAGTTCACGTCATCGTAATAGTATGTCTCCTCCCCTTCTTCAACGGGAGTATCGCTGGAATCATCGGCCTTGCAGGCAACGATTCGCCGGGTGTTTGAGCCTTCGTCTTCGAAAATATCTACAAGGCTGCGCCCTTGTTGTATATCCTCCGCCTTGCTTTCGTTTTCTATAGGCTCCACAACTGCATCAGTGGCTTTGGAATCGGAAACGGGGGCTGTATCTGTTTCTGAACAAGGCTGTTCTTCTATAGTTTTGTCAGACTGCTCCTGAACGGGATTGATCTCCTCGTTCAAATTTTCATTGTTGTTGGGTTCTATCATAATTTCTCCTTTCCTAAAGAAGATCGGTAACAGACAGGGAGGTGGGCACATAATATATTTCAGACGGAGTTGGCGCCGCTCCGAAAGCAAAAGACACGATAGTCCCAATCCCGTGCCGCACAAGGAACCGGGGCTGAAATTATTCTTAAGTGCGGAGAAAGGTAATATATATGTGCTTTAATAATGGTAACGGCAATTGCTGCCTCTGGATAATCCTGATTCTCATCGTACTCTTTGGCTGCGGCGGCTTCGGCGGCTACAGCGGCCACAATAATGGCTGCGGCTGTATGTGCGATAACGGCTGCGGCTGCTAAATAAATACTGATACAGGATAAAATCGGGCTCCTTCGGGAGCCCCTTTATTTATTTATAATGTTCATCACAGCGGAATATATTTCATCATGAATATCATCTATGCTGCGCATTTTACCATCCTGAACGCAATCAATGACTTTCCAGCCGTAAGTTGAAGCGGCAAAGCGTCCTGCTTCGAGAGAAGCCTGAAGATAGTCAAAGTTTTTTTCGTGGATATCGGCCTGAGTGTTGGTGTCATTCTGACGCTTATCCATTTGTCTTTTGGAAACGTCAATATCGATATTAAGATATATTACAAGACTTGGAGCAGGAAGACCCAGAAGACGAAACTCGAAATCATAAAGCCATTCCAGATAGACTGCTCTCTCATCAGGAGCAAGTTTGCTGCCCTGGTGGCAGGCATTGGAAGTTGTATATCGATCTGATAATATCAGTCCACCATTGTTATAATAGTCGCCCCAATCGGTTTTGAAGGAGGCGAATCTGTCCACAGCGTAGAATGTGGAGGCTGCATATGCGTTGACATCATCCGGATTGGAGCCAAAGCCGCCGCTAAGATATTCTCTTACAAGTGCAGAGCTATCTTTATCATAACGTGGGAAAACTATTTTGCGAAATTCTGTACCCTCAGATTCAAGACGGTCACAGAGCTTTTTGTATTGAGTGGACTTCCCACTTCCATCAATTCCTTCTATGACAATAAGACTTCCTTGCATCATTTTAACCTCTGATTCTGCTGATAATAACCGCAAACAGGAATTTTGGCAAATTCATCATGCGAATAATTCGTTTTGGCTCCTTAAGAAGCCTGTAAAGCCATTCAAGCCCCAGCCTCTGCCACTTTTCAGGGGCGCGTTCAACCACGCCGGCAAACACGTCAAGACTTCCGCCTGCACCAACCATTATACCAACATCGAGTCTGGACGCATTTTTTTGCATCCATTTTTCCTGTTTGGGTGCGCCAAGACAAACCAGCATAAGGTCGGGCTTTGCGGAATTTATCCTTTGAATTATGGGTTCATCATCACTGAAATATCCATCATTGGTTCCAACAAAACGAATTCCGGGAAACATAACAGATAAATTCTCAGCTGCTTTGTCAGCAACACCGGGCTTGGAGCCAAAAAGAAATACACTTCTGCCCTCTTCATTCATCCTTTTCATGAGAGCGGTTGTAAAGTCAATGCCTGGGACGCGCTCTTTCATAGGGGTACCCAGTATTTTTGCGCCATAGATGACTCCGATTCCATCGGGAATGACAAGCTCAGCATCTTCAACTGCAGACAGCATCTCCTCGTCGGCACGGGCTCTCATTACTATTTCCGGATTGGGAGTTACAACATAATAAGCCTTGTGTTCAGACTGTATGGAAAAAGCATAGTCTACAGCATCGAACTTTGTTATATTATCAAACCCAACGCCAAGTATATCTACACGGGCTTCTCCGTTCTTCATATCTGTGAAAACACCTCACCTATTTTATCTCTGATAACAAGATCCGCGTACTCGTCCTGACTGGTTCTGCCTCTATTGATAAGAACGAGTTTATGACCTCTGTAATAGTTTATAAGCGCTGCTGCGGGATACACAACCAGACTTGTTCCTCCAATTATGAGAACATCGGCCTTTCTGATATAATGTACTGCTGCAGAAATAACTTCCTGATCTAATGCCTCTTCATACAAGACGATATCCGGCCTGATAATACCTCCGCACTCACAGTGCGGAACTCCCTGACAGGAATTCATAAGCTCATGTGGAACAGATTTGCCGCAGCGGGAACAATATGCCCTGAGTAATGAACCATGAAGCTCAATAACATTTTTGCTTCCGGCTGCCTGATGAAGTCCATCTATATTCTGGGTAATTACTGCCTTGAGTTTACCCTGTCTTTCAAGCTCCGCAAGCTTAAGATGCGCAGCATTGGGCATGGCATTTCCAAGAGAAAGCTTATCATGGTGAAAGCGGTAGTATTCCTCCGGATTATAAACGAAAAAACTGTGGCTTAAAATTTCTTCGGGAGGATACTTGTATTTCTGATTATAAAGCCCGTCAACACTTCTGAAGTCCGGAATTCCGCTTTCGGTACTGACTCCTGCGCCACCAAAGAAAACGATATTGTCGCTTTTCTCTATAATTTCTTTCAGCTTTGCAATATTATCGTCCACAAGGCACCTCCCCACACATATTTATTCAATTTATTATACATCGGATCACCGGCAATTTCAATACAATCAAAAGAAAAAGCAGGAAGCTTCGCCTCCTGCTTCGTTCACATTTGATGTATTTTTTTATATAATTGTTTTTTTATTTTTCTACATTTAGGTTTGAGATTCGGAAAAATATGATGAATGGAAACTGCTAAAAAATAATAAGCGGAAATTAATATAAAAGGTATTAATATTATTCCAAACACAAGGCAGGTTGTTTTAGAACCTTTGGCTTGTTTGTAAATAAATTCCTCATCAAGAAGGGGGCGCTCCTCATCTTCAATTCCCAGCAATTCTGCCTGTTGAGTAAAGGGATTATTGGGAAAAGGTGTATAATAGAAACACAACTCATTTGAAGTATATTTATCAAGTTCAGATTCAATAAAACCTGCGTCCAGAAGATCAGAACGGCTTCGGGTTATTTTGGTGCCATTATCAAGAATGAAAATGTAGTGATCGGTTCTGTGTCGGGAAAAATTTCTTCTGATTATATTCTCACAGTATCCCGTATAACTTGCCCTGCCCTGTTTCCAGTCAGAAATTAATTCATCGAATCGGGCGGATCGCATGAAGAGATGAACAGAACAAGTGAGGAGTAATATACAGACGAGGAAAGAACGTAAATGATACAAATTCATTTTTGCCTTACCGGGATATTTTTTTATAGTCTGCACCTCCCCTTTCAGATGTTATCAGCAATTTTGGATTTTCGTAATAAATAAACCACCAACAATAATTCGCCGGTGGTTTATGCTTTACTTATAAAGCTCTACAAACTCTTCAAAAGTTAGGTCTTTGTCCTTGATGTATTCAGCGGCTTCAATGCCAACATAACGGAAATGCCAGGGCTCGTAGATTATTCCGGTGATGTCCTGCTTTCCATCCGGATAACGAAGAATAAAACCGTACTCATGGCAGTGAGCATTCATCCATTTAAACAGCTCGGTATTCTCAAGACTGCGGTCCTTGGTAGGATAATAAATATCAGTAATATCAGCACAAAGCCCGCTCTGATGCTCGCTTGTACCGGGAGGGGCAACTATTGTAGCAGCAACGGCGGGATCACCATACTGGCTTACCTTGCGCTCATACAGATAGTTCTGCTCCGCATAGCTGCGATAGCTGGAACTAAGATATACAGACAGTCCTTCTGCTCTGGCTCCATCAATAAAAGCCTGAAGAGCATCAACCGCGCGGGAGTCAAAACTCTGTCCTCCCTCAAGCGTGGTGAGCTCTGGCACATACTCTCCAATATTGTTTTCCGAGTTAACAAGGAGATATTCCCAGCTTGTTATATCAATATCCGGCTTATCGGAAAATGGTTCAGGAGTAGGTGTTGGAGTAGGGCTTGGCGTGGGTGTTGCCGTTGGAGTGGGACTCGGTTCAGGCTCAGCTGTAACTTGAGGACTTTCAACAGGCTCTATGGGAGTATCTATTTCAGGTTCAGACAATGTAGGTGCGATTGGTTCTTCTGCGCTATGGTGAATATAGGTTACAAACCCCAGAACAACAACAAGCACCACAAGAACAATTAGTTTTAAGGGATTATTTTTCATAAAATGCCTTCTCGTGAAATCAGGCGCACAGTGTGCGCCTGATTTGATTTTTAAACTGATCAGGTGCCGGGAAGTTTGTATAATTCAACAAACTCCTCGAGACACATTTCGTTTTCCATTATAAATGTTGCGGCTTCAACGCCGACATAGCGGAAGTGCCAGGGCTCATACCATCCGGTGATTTCTTCCTTGTCCTTAGGGTAACGAAGGATAAAACCATATTCGTGGCAATGCTCCTTAAGCCAAACAAGAAGCTCCATATCTTCAACATCCTCAGCTACAAGAGGAGTACTGGAAGAATCAATAATATCCACTGCAAGTCCGAGCTGATGTTCACTTGTTCCGGGGTATGCAACAAGGGTGCGGGCAATCATCTCCGCTTCAGCCAAGTCGCCGTCGGGCCATGCGATTTGGCTTGCTTTTCCATTAAAAATATATGCCTGAGTTGAAAAAGGTCTGTAGGCTGTGCTTATATAGGTGCTGAATCCGTTTTGGCTGGCACCGTTAAGAAGTGAGTTCAGAGCATCAACTGCACGGGCATCAAAGAACTGACCGTCAACAACCTCTACAACATCGGGAACAAATGATTTGGAGAGAACATTATTATTGTTGACAAGCTTAAGATTCCATTCGTGAATGGATACATCAGGAAGATCGATTTCCGGCTCCGGAGGCGGTGTGGGTGTAGGTTCGGGGGAAGCGCTTGGAGCTACATCATCCGGAACATAGGTTTCTGAACCGGGTGTGCTTCCCACATTAGGAACACTTAACGATGGTGTTCCTGCGCTTGGGAGCTCAGGAGATACACGGGAACTGACAATCGAAAGTAAAACAACAACAAGAATTAGAAGTAATATTCGCCATTTATGCTTTCTCATCAGTGCCACCTCCTTTACATGATTTATAGTTATGAAAATACATTTGCGTGCTAATACCAAACCATGCATGATAGCATATCATAAAAGTGGATAATATGCAAGTATTTCCCACGAATGCATAAAAAAGCGGGGGAAAACAGCGGTTCCCCCCCACAATATAGATCAATCAGCTCACAGATATCTTAATGTCCAGCATAAATGCAGGATGATAAGAGCAATAAATGGTCCACACCAGAGCATCTCCGTTTTTTACTGTGTAAGCCGTGGCGCTGTCCTCAGTTTTACCGGACCAGTTTACAACCTTCAGGTCATAGCCTGTTTCCTTTGCAATGCTGCTTGCCAAAGTCTTTGCGCTTAACTCGCCTTCTATAGCATCAGTATAGTTTGCAATATTATTGACACAGATGCTGCTTAAATAGATGTAGTAAATAAATCCTGTTTCAGCGTCCATATATACATCGATCCAGTTGGTCCAGTCACCTTCATCCTGAAGCCACATACGGCAAAGCTGCATTGTGTTTTCTCCGTCTGTGAGTGTTACATATTGACTGCCTTCGGTAAGAGTGCTGCGCGATGATGAGTCTATCATGCACCCGGACACGATTTCATCGAATCTGGATTGGCAAAGCTTTTCCAGAGAAGAATCCGGCTCAGTGATTACCTTATACCGAACAGAGGTATCGCTGGAGTTATATCTCACGAACATTGCCGCTCTTTCTCCGGTCTTAAAATCAGGAGATATCAGTCTGTCCCCTTTGAAAGCCAAAGGCAAAATACAGGCAATTATAAATACGAGAGATGCTACAACTAAATATATTAGGAGTTTTGTTTTTTCAGAGACAGTATCTCTTACCTTCTTGAGATTATTAAGCATCGATTCCCTCCTCCTTCAGGAAAACACGCACCGTAGTGCCCTTTCCCGGTTCACTCTCATACTGGAGGGCGGTATTATGAAGCTCTGCAATACGTTGGCACAAAGCAAGACCAAGCCCAGCACCGTTCTGTGCTCTTGAACGGGATTTATCTATCATGTAGAACGGCTCGGTTATCTTGCTGAGTTCCTCTTTTTTCATTCCCCTGCCATGATCCCTTACATAAAGAGCATAGCCGCCCGGCTCAGCTTTGCCGAACAGCTCAATAGTGTCATTTTTTTTGCTTGCTTTTCTTGCGTTATCCACAAGATTTATCATAAGTGTCTTGAAAAGATCCGGTTCAACCTTTATTTCGCCAGGCTCCCATCTCATATCAAGCGTAATACCATCATTGGATAGCGAAGGAACGGTTACTGCAGCTATGGAACGGATAAAATAACCGACTTCAAACTGTTTTCGGTCAAACCCCTGTTTGCCTGCAACAATAATATCCATCAGCTTCAGTGAAAGTGCTTCAAGCCTTTTGCCCTCGGAAAATATGTATCCGGCCGCAGTAAAGCGCGATTTGGGACTCATCTCCTTGGAGCGAATCATATCTGCATAGCCGATTATTGCTGTAAGAGGAGTTTTTAGTTCGTGAGCAAAACTTGCTATAAATTCCTCACGGCGGTTGGATGCATCCTCCAAATTGCTGATTGCAGCTTCCAGTTCCCTTATTCGAGCCCTGTTCATCCGAAGCTCGCTGATATCGCGCTCACTGTGATACCATACAGCAAAACACAGAGCGAAGGCACCAAGAATGCTGGCGGCAATTAAAAAAACAATATAAAAAGCGTATGATGAAAGTACAGAGCTGTCCCGACTTACAAGAATACATTCTCCGGCACAAATAATACACATCAAAACAATGGCAGCCGAAAAAAATGTCTTTAGAGTTTTTGTCATGGCTGGTCAATTATACCTCCAGACGGTAGCCGACTTTATATATGGCCTTGATTTTATCTTCCCAGTGAAGCTTCTTTCTAAGCCTCTGCACATGAAGATCAACCGTGCGTGAATCTCCCATGAAATCACTTCCCCATACATTTTCGTAAAGCGTCTCTCTGAAAAGAGCTATGTTCTTGTTTCTGGCAAAAAGAAGGAGAAGCTCAAACTCTTTCATGGTAAGTGCAATCTCGCGGCTTCCTCTCCTGACGGAGCGCGAACGAGTGTCGATAACGATATCGTCCACTTCGATCTCGGTCTGGGTCTTTCCTGCACGGCGAAGAATACTCTCAACACGGGCAAGCAGTTCAACTATTTCAAAGGGCTTAGTAAGATAATCGTCTGCGCCAAGTTTCAGACCCTTTACTTTGTCTTCTGTGCTGCCTTTGGCAGTAAGAAAAATAACCGGGATATCAAGTGGCTTGATATAATCCAACACCTCATAGCCGTTGGCTCCGGGCAGCATTATGTCCAGAAGAACAAGATCGAATCTTTCGTTTTCAAGGATATCACAGGCCGCTATGCCATCATAAACACAGGTGCAGCTATAGCCCGCCTCGCTGAGATTCATTTCTATAAGGTCGTTGATAGGTTTTTCATCGTCAACTATCAGAATCTTTATCATATACATCACTCCGTACTTATCTTGTATCACAGATGTATCTGTATTGTATCATATAAATGTTAAGGAATAAAGAGTTCGTGCTTAATACTCAAGGGCTTTTCGCAGCTTTTCAATGGCTTTTTTTTCAATTCTTGATACATAGCTGCGGCTTATACCACAATGCTCAGCCACTTCCCGCTGGGTCTTTGGACACAAACCAAACAAGCCATATCTCATAGCTATTATTTCTCTTTCTCTGCTGTCCAGAATACTGTTAACAAAACCAAGCAGCTCCGTAACTGTTTCAGCAGCGCTGAGTTTATCAAGCATGTGATCATCCTCTGCAAGTATATCCATGAGAGAAAGACTGTTTCCTTCACCGTCTGAATCAATTGAATCGGAGAGACTTATATCACCGGATGATTTTTTCAAGCTTCTGAAATGCATCAGTATCTCATTTTCTATACATCTGCTGCAGTAAGTCGCAAGACGAACATTTTTATCCGGTCTATAACTGCTTAC
Source organism: Oscillospiraceae bacterium (assembly GCA_045594965.1). Taxonomy (GTDB): domain Bacteria; phylum Bacillota; class Clostridia; order Oscillospirales; family Oscillospiraceae; genus SIG459. Next base: position 21,226 of record JAZNZM010000156.1, read on the forward strand.
TCCTTTTATTAGTCCGATTGTGCCTATTGATATAAGGTCATCTGTATCAGAGTTTTGGGAATAATACTTTTTTACAATGTGTGCAACGAGACGAAGATTGTGCTCTATAAGTTTGTTGCGTGCATCAATATCTTCATTAGTTAGCCATTTTTCAACATATGCTTTTTCTTCCTCCTCTTTAAGCGGACGGGGAAATGTACTTTGCCCCCCATTTCCTAATCTCAAGCTTAATAATGCGTTTCCAACCAGCATCAGAAATGCGCTGGACAACATATTGCCTACCTCCCATTTCAGCCTTGTTTTTCAATTCTATTCGACAGGGCTTGTCAAAATGAAAGAAATGCGGCAGAGTTTCCTCGCTCAAAAATCATGTTGATTTGCTAAGGCTGATGATGTATTCTAATAGATGTAATACTGTGAAGGGAGACTTGATTGTGGCAAAAACTCTTGTAATTATGGCTGCCGGATTGGGATCCCGCTTCGGAGGCGACAAGCAGATAACCGGCATAGGTCCATCCGGAGAAATATTGCTTGAATATTCTGTGTTTGATGCCATATATGCCGGCTTTGATAAAATCGTTTTTGTTATCCGTCCGGGAATGGAAAACTTTTTCCTTACGCTCATAAATAGAATAAAAAAAACCAATTCTGACAAAACATTTTGTATTTCTCTACAGGGGGACAAGAATTCATTTGACGGTGTTGCCTTGCCGTCAGGCAGAACAAAGCCCCTGGGCACTGTTCACGCAGTTCTGAGCGCACGGGAACATCTCACCTCGCATTTTGCCGTTATCAATGCAGACGATTACTACGGAAGAAATGCTTTTTGTGAGCTTATTGCAGCTATTGAGAGCTTTGAGGAGCCTCGCGAGGCTGCTCTTGTAAGCTATGAACTGAAAAACACATTAAGCCCGCATGGAACTGTTACAAGAGGCCTTTGTCAAGTTGATAAGGGAAAACTGCTTGGTATTCGTGAGGCATACAAAGTTGGACAAAGTGAAACCGGAGAAATAATTGAATTGGACTGTAACGGCATAACTGTTCTAAGTCCCGAAACACCGGTTTCGATGAATATGTGGGCTTTCAGTATTGGCTGCATTCCATTTATGGAAGATTACCTTGATGACTTTCTTGACAGGCTTGAAGCGGATGATAACAAAAGTGAATGTCTTCTTCCGGTTATGATTTCCGATCTCCTCAACGCTGGAATTCTCCGGGTGTCTGTCCATGCAACTTATGAGCGCTGGTTTGGCCTTACATACCGTAGGGATGCCGAGGATGCAGCATGGGAACTTGATAAACGTCATCAGGATGGACATTATCCCAGTGTTCTTTTCTGAAAAAAGGAGCTGACGCAGTCAGCTCCTTTTTTATCAAACTATAATTTTCACACCATTGTGATGATTAAAAATGCATATATCCTGATGAAGCCCACCGTCTTCTCCGTCTCTTGTCCAGGCAACAGGTTCTTCAAACATAATGCGCACTTCCCTGCTCTTTAGGAAAACAACATTATTTTGGTCAAAATTATTGCTGAGGATACTTGTAATTATCTCGTTTAAGTCTTTAATTGCCTGTGGCATACGTATTAGAAGCACCTCGAACATTCCGTCAGAAAGTGAAACCTTGCTGCTGTCAAGCTTCAGAAGCCCGGCAACAGAGGTGGAGTTCGTTATGGCTCCGAAAATGAATTCGTCTCTAATAACTCCGTCATCGTATTCTATTATTGCTTTTTTTCCGCTTAGCTTGGGAAGGCTTTTAATAGCTTCCAGCATGTATGCCATATGACCCAGTGTATGCTTCGCCTCCTGAGGCGTGGCATAACTTACCTCGGTAAAAGCTCCAAAAGCTGCTATATAAGTAAAATAATTGTCCGGCCCAAAAACACCTACATCATAGTCCATAGGGCTGCCATCTGCAATGCGTTTAGCGGATGCGAGAGGCTGCTTGCTGTCGAGACCAAGCGTCTTTGCAACATCATTGGCTGTGCCCATCGGAATGTAACCTATTGGTATATCGGAACCCAGCTTCATTATCCCGGCGACAACTTCGCTTAATGTGCCATCACCGCCAATGCAGCCTACCATATCGTATTCGGATGCGTGATCCCTAATCAATTCTACGGCGTGACCTGACCGCAGCGTATAAAATACACTTGGGATTATACCACTATTGCTTAGCACATTTAAAACACCGGCCAGAGAAGCTTTATACTGGCCTTTACCGGCATTTGGATTAATAAGAAGCATCATTTTCTTCGCCAAAATAGATAACACCTCCGGGGAAATAGCGAAAACAATACACTTCGCTCGCACTAGAATTATACTACCCTGAACAATTAAGCTCAAGTAAAGAATTTGTAAACAATACTCAAACAATTGTCTCATAATCACAAGAAATGAATGCCCTTAAATATGTTCATCAAAAATTATTGCACTCAATTGAGATTAATGATATTATACACTTTGTTCTTTTTTATAATCGTAAGGAGACAAACAAATGAAAAACAAATTATTTGCAATTACTTTAGTACTGGTTCTTTGCCTCGGACTTTTTGTCGGCTGCGGAAGCACTGCCGGTAAAACTGAGACGCCTGCAGAAACTTCTCCTGCCGTGAGTGCTGCTCCCAGTGAACCTGTTGTGTTCAAAACCTTTGACTACAACGGAGCTTATGCAAGCCACACGCCCGAGTCTGTGGTTATGACTGTAAATGGAAGGGATATTACCTGGAAAGAGTATTTTGGCTGGCTTTACAGCATTATGGAACAGTATGAAATGTACATGGGAACTGAGTTCGCATGGACAGACCCCTACAGCGAGACTCATAGTCTTGAAGAATATGCAAAATACTACACCGAAACAATGTGTGCTCAGTACTCTATAGTGGCTATTGAAGCCGAAAATGCGGGAATCAAGCTTACTGCCGAGGAAGAGCAGGCAATAGATGATATGCTTGTTGCAGATGCCGAGAACTATACCGGCGGTGATGTGGATTCCTTCGTTGAATTCCTTGAAGCAACCTTTATGGACGAGGATTACTATCGCTTTGTTCAGGCCTGTGCTATCTATTACCAGAGACTGTATGAGGAAAACTTTGGGGCACACGGTGAAAAGCTGAGTGATGAGGATGTCGAAGACTTCATAACTTCAAACGGGTTCCTTTATTCCAAGCATATTCTTTTCCTTACTACCGATGCCAGCGGTGCAAGTCTGGATGATGCCGCGAAGGCCGAAAAGAAGGCAATGGCCGAGGACACTCTCCATCAGCTCAGAGCAATATCCGATCAGGAGAAGCTCCTCGAAAAATTTGATGAGCTGATGAATTCCCTCAGCGAGGATACCGGTCTTGCTGCTTACCCGGATGGTTATTATTTCCTCCCTGGAGAAATGGTAACTGAATTTGAAGAGGGCACCAAAGCTCTTGAGAATTATGCTGTTTCCGATATCGTTGAGACCAGCTATGGTTACCATATCATAATGCGTCTCCCCATTGAATATGATGCTGAATACAGCGAAGGTGTTACATTCCGTACACTTGCAGCTCAGTACGCATTTGATACAATGATGGGTGAGAAATTCCAAAACGCAGAAGTGGTATATTCCGATGAGTTTGCACAGTTCAGTGTGGCGGATATCATGAACATCGTCGAGGTTCAGGAATAATGATTTATTCAAGCATAACCGAGCTTATAGGACGGACTCCGCTGTTGAGGCTTGGTGGCATGGAGCGCTTATCCGGTTCCGGTGCGAAAATTATTGCGAAGCTGGAAAAGCAGAATCCTGCCGGAAGTGCAAAAGATAGGGTTGCCCTTAATATGATTCGGGCAGCAGAAAAAAGCGGCAAGCTTGCTCCCGGTGGGCTGATAATTGAACCCACCAGCGGAAACACAGGTATTGGACTTGCGGCATGCTGCGCTGTACTGGGCTACCGATGCTGCATCGTTATGCCGGACAGCATGAGCAGGGAACGCATACAGCTTATAGCAGCATACGGTGCAGAAATTGTTCTTACTCCCGGAGTTCACGGCATGAGCGGATCAATAGCCAAAGCCGAAGAAATCCAAAGCAAAAATCCCGGAAGTATAATAGCGGGACAGTTTTATAACCCCCATAATCCCGAAGCCCATTATATCAGCACAGGACCGGAAATCTGGGATAGTTGCAATGGGAAGATCGATATTTTTGTTTCTGCAGTCGGAACCGGTGGCACTATAAGCGGTGCAGGAAAATATCTCAAGGAAAAGAATCCGGATATTAAAGTGATCGCTGTTGAACCCGCTGCCTCTCCTCTTCTATCCGGAGGAAGCGCTGGCCCTCATGCAATACAGGGTATAGGTGCCAACTTCATCCCCGAAGCTCTTGATACAAATATTTATGACGAAATAATCTGCTGCAAGGATGAAGATGCTCTTGAGACAATGAAATCTCTTGCCAAAGCGGATGGCTTGCTTTGTGGAGTTTCCTCCGGTGCTGCTCTTTGGGCAGCTCTCGAGCTTGGAAAACGACCTGAAAACAAGGACAAAACGATTATAGTAATACTTCCCGACACCGGGGAACGTTATCTCAGTATTTTCTAAAAAAAGACTCACTTCTTTATCGTTGAAGTGAGTCTTTTTTTATTTATCTGTAGGTTCTCATAGCGTTAAGAATTGCAATAACACATACTCCAACATCGGCAAAAACAGCGGCCCACATTCCTGCAAAGCCGAATGCGCCAAGAATAAGAATCGCAATTTTAACCCCCAGGGCAAATACTATATTCTGCTTGACGATGGCCTTAGTTTTTCTGGCAATTTTGATTGCCAGAGGCAGCTTTGAAATTTTATCATCCATAAGGACTATGTCTGCTGCCTCAATAGCGGCATCGGAACCCAAAGCACCCATGGCGACACCAAGATCAGCTCTTGATAAACAGGGAGCATCGTTCATTCCATCTCCAATATAAGCAGTTTTTCTGTGAAGAGCACTATTAAGTTCTTTCTCAAGACAGTTTATTTTATCTTCCGGAAGAAGGCCCCAGTAGCATTCGTCAATACCAAGCTCGTCAGCAACGGATTCAGCCGCAGCCCTGGAATCGCCGGTAAGCATAACAGTTTTCTTAATACCCAAGCGTTTCAAGACCTTGATACTTTCTTTTGAGTCATCCTTTAACTCATCGGTAATAAGAATATAGCCCATATACACTCCGTCCACTGCGACATATACATGCGTACCGGGTGCGTCTCTTTTATCAAAGACTATACCTTCCTTGTCCATTAATCGGCTGTTGCCTACCATAACATGGCTATCCACAAGAAGTGCCTTAACTCCAAATCCGGGATACTCTTCAAGGTGATGAATTTTTGATTCATCGATTTTACTGTCGTAATAAGATCTCAGGCTCTCAGCTATTGGATGATCTGAAAAAGCCTCGCTGTAGGCTGCGTACTCTATGAGCTGAGCTTTATCACAGTTAACTGCGCATATTTCCTTTACAGAGAAAGAGCCCTTTGTCAGAGTGCCTGTTTTATCAAAAACGCAGCACTCGCATTCTCCGAGAACATCAAGGTAGTTGGAGCCCTTGATCAGTATGCCGTCCTTTGAAGCGCGGCCGATTGCTCCAAAGTAACTCAGTGGAACAGATATTACAAGTGCGCACGGGCATGATATTACGAGAAATATAAGCGCCCTGTGAATCCACATGGACCAGTTGCCAATGAACAGCGGAGGAATAACTGCAAGCAAAAGAGCACCAGTTACAACGATCGGAGTGTACCAGTGTGCAAAACGGGTAATATACGCCTCGCTTTTTGATTTGTTGGATGCAGACTGCTCAACAAGCTCCAGAATACGTGCAACCGTAGATTCGGAAAATGCCTTTGTAACCCTAACATAGAGCAAGCCGGTGATATTGATGCATCCGGAAATCAGGGTATCACCAATGCCCACATCCAGCGGCATAGACTCACCGGTTAATGCTGCCGTGTTTACAGATGACTCTCCGTTCGTAATAACTCCGTCAAGAGGTATTCTTTCTCCGGGCTTGACAACAATAATATCTCCGGGCTTTACCTCCTCCGGAGAAACGCGGTATATCTTCCCATCTGTAAAAATATTGGCATATTCCGGGTTGATCTCAAAAAGCGCTGCAACGCTTCTGCGGCTCTTCCCAACTGCAATGCTTTCAAAAAGCTCACCGATCTGGAAAAATACCATAACAAAAACAGCTTCATGACTCTCTCCCAAAGCGAAGGCTCCAAAGGTTGCAATAGTCATAAGAAATTTCTCATCAAAAAGCTGTCCATTAATCAGATTGGATACAGCGTCAACAATAACGTCATATCCGGATATCAGATATGCTATAATGCAGAACGCTATTCTCCACACGCCTGTGTCAGGCAGTAAAAAAGATACCGTGAACATACATATGGAGACAATGATCCTCCATAGCATATACCTCTGTTTGGAACTCATAATATCATACCATATGAATGATGCAGCCGCGCTCGATCTTTTTGCAGGCCTTTGCAGCTTCAATCATTATTTCATCAAAACGTTCATCATCGGCATCAATGCTTAACTTTTGAGTGAGAAAACTTATGCTGACGCTGTTAACTCCGTAAATTTTGGATATGGAACGCTCCATTTTTGCTGCACAGTTGGCGCAGTCAACTTCAATCTTATAGGTCTTTTTCATTATTTATTCCTCCAAGTGTTCTTTTGCCATTCCAATAATGGTTTCAACATGCTCATCTGCAAGACTGTAAAAAATTGTTTTACCGGCACGTCTGTTTTTTACAAGCTTTGCTTGCTTTAGAACTTTTAGCTGATACGAAACAGCTGGCTGTGTCATGGAGAGAACAGTGGCAATATCGCATACGCACATTTCATACTTAGAAAGAATATAGAGAATTTTAATCCTGGTAGAGTCTCCAAAAACCTTAAAGAACTCAGCCATATCAGCTAATTCTTCCTCGGGAGGTAAACTTTCTGAAAACTGCAACGCATTTCCAAAGTGCTCGTGAACACCGTCACACAGCTCCCCTGCTGATTTTGAATACATTCCTGACACCTCTTCATATAAACAGTTGTTTATATATTTATATATCATATCTTCAGTCATATGTCAATGTTAATTTACATTGACACCGCATACTCAAAATGATTTAATTAAGCTAACAAGAATGCATCTGTTTGAATAATTAAGAAGTAAGACTAAGATCTCAAGCAAAGGAGATAATAATATGAAAGTGATAACACTTGGAAGCACCGGGATAGTATCACCCCAGAGCGGGTTCGGTGCGTTGCCAATACAACGTGACTCAAAGGAAGTTGCTGTACATCTGCTTAGAAAAGCATTTGAAGGCGGAATGACATTTTTTGATACAGCCCGTGTTTACACCGACAGTGAGGAAAAAATCGGCATTGCATTTGGCGATATGGGCATAAGGGAAAAAATATTTATCGCCACCAAAACAACCGCCCTTAGTCCTGATGAATTCTGGAAAGACCTCGAAACCTCGCTTCGACTTATGAAGACGGACTATATTGACATTTATCAATTCCATAATCCTCCCAGCCTTTTCCGCCCGGGAGACGGCACCGGAATGTATGAATGTATGCTTGAGGCTAAGGCCCAGGGAAAGATCCGACATATTGGTCTCACCAGCCACGCCTTGAAAATTGCCCGCGAATGTATTGACTCAGGACTCTATGAAACCTTACAGTTCCCCTTCTCCTATCTCACAGGCGAGAATGAGCTTGAGCTGGTTGATAAATGCAGACAGGCAAATATGGGATACATTGCAATGAAAGGGCTTGCCGGAGGGCTGATAACAAATTCTGCTGCGGCGTTTTCCTTTATGCAGGACTTTGACAATGTTATGCCCATATGGGGTGTTCAGCATGAATTCGAGCTGGATGAATTTCTGAGACATATGGATGTTCCTCCTGTTGTTACAGCCGAAATGCAAAGCGAGATGAAAAAGGACCGTGATATGCTTAAAGGTGGATTCTGCAGAAGCTGCGGCTATTGTATGCCCTGCCCTGCTGATATTAATATTCGCCAGGCAGCCAGAATGAGTCTGTTGATACGCCGCTCTCCCCATGAGCAGTTTCTTACGTCGCAATGGCAGGAGGATATGGCAAAGATAGAAAACTGCACCGGATGCGGCAAGTGCGCAAAAAAATGTCCTTACGGATTGGATATACCTGAACTGATACGAACGAACTACGAAGATTATAAGAAGATAGTCTCCGGTGAAATAGATGTTTCAAATCACTGAATATGAACGCCCTGTCTAATGGCAGGGCGTTTAACAGTTTACAAATTGTATGTAATTTTACTGTATTATCATCGAGGCAACTTGAATACTTTAATTCGAAAGGATAAAAATACATGAAGAAAATCATTGCTATTATTATTTGCCTTGGGCTGCTCGGCTCATTTGGAAGCGTATTTGCCGCCAAAGCCGAAACCGGTGAGGCGAGAGCTGTTATCGGTGCAAATCTCACTGACGAACAAATTAAGACTGTATATGATATATTCGGTATTAAACGAGGTGATGTAACAGAGCTCAAAGTTACAAATGCGGAAGAGCGCAGTTGCCTGGAAGGCTTCGTAGAATCCAGTCTTATCGGCAGCAACTCCATTTCCTGTGTTTACATTGAGATTCTTGAACCGGGACAGGGCTTGCAGATTGCCACACAGAATATAACATGGTGCACTCAGGAAATGTTTGTAAACGCCCTTGTTACTTCAGGGATCTATGATGCCAAAATCATTGTTGCCGCCCCTTTTGCAGTTTCCGGTACCGCAGCAATGACAGGCATTTATAAAGCCTACGAGGATATCACCGGAGAAAAAATAGACGAAGCTGCAAAACTTCTCGGTACTCAGGAGCTCGTTATCACCGGTGAGTTGGCGGAGGAAATCGGTAACTACGATGCCGTTGAGATTGTTAACGAACTGAAACTGATACTTAATGAAACCGCCAACATGAGCGATGAGGAGCTTAGATCTCAGATAGAGGCCATTGCTGTGCAGTATGGTGTCAAACTGGTTGACAGCCAGTACGAACAGCTCATTACACTTTGCAGAGCATTTGAAAAGATGGATGGAGATGAGCTGAAAGAAAAAGTTGAATATGTACAGGATACTGTAAAAAAAATAGCCGAAGCACAGGAAAAAGTCAGCAGTATCACTCAAACTATAAAGAATGTTGTTGAGCAGGTTCGAAGTATTGTTGATAAAATAATAAGCATATTTTCTAAAGAGAATTGAAAAAAGTCCGATTCATTTGAATCGGACTTTTTTATCGTAGGTTCAGTTTTTGAGAGTATCCGCAAACTCGGCGTACTTAGCAATCTTTTCTGCACATTTCTCCTGATTCTCATCACGAACAAGGAGATAAACCTTTACCTTGGGCTCAGTTCCGGAGGGACGGACAATAAAGCTGCTGCCATCGGCAAGCTCAAAATAGAGAACATTGCTGCCGGAAATATGAGTCTTTCCAACCACTCCAAGGCCGCTGACGGAAAGGTCACCGCTCTGATAGTCGCGCATTTTAACAACAGGAACACCTGCAATCTCTGCAAGAGGTTCTGCGCGAAGACGTGCCATAAGAGCAGCCATCTTCTGGAGACCGTCCAAACCGGGCATTACAAGGTTGAGGGTCTTCTCTGCGAAGTTGCCGTATTTCTCGTAGAGGCCGTCAAGAGCATCCTTCAGACTCATGCCCTTTTCGTAATAATAGGCAGCCATCTCAGCAACCATCATGGAAGCAGTAACAGCATCCTTATCGCGCACATAGTCACCCATAAGATAGCCGTAACTTTCTTCGTAGGCAAATATGCACTCATAGCTTCCTGCTGCTTCCCACTCGGCAATCTTCTCGGCCATAAACTTGAATCCGGTGAAGGTGTCAACGGTGTAAATTCCGTTACGCTCGCATACTTCGCGGGCCATTTCGGTGGTAACAATAGTCTTAAGGGCAGCAGGATTGGCGGGCATGGTGCCGGTGCGAAGCTTTGCGTTGATAACATAATCAAGAAGCAGAACACCAAGCTGATTTCCGGTAATGCCGATATAATCGTCACTGCCGTTCTGGCGTACCATTACACCGATACGGTCAGCATCGGGGTCGGTGCCGATAATGATATCACTGTCAACTTCCTTGGCAAGGTCAATAGCCAGATAGAATCCCTCGGGGTTTTCGGGATTGGGGCTTGCTACGGTGAGGAAAGCGCCGTCAATCACCATCTGTTCGGGAACGCAGTTGATATGCTTAATACCGAGTCTGGTAAGAGCTTCGGGTACAAGCTTGTAACCGGTTCCGTGGAAAGGAGTGAATACAACATGGAACTTGTCTGCGACGCGGCTGACAACCTCCTTGTCAATAGCCTGTCCAAGTACACGACCGAGGAAGGCTTCATCTGTTTCCTTCCCGAGTATCTTAATAATTCCGGAAGAAACACCTTCTTCAAAGTCCATGGACTTGAAGCCGGAGAAGATATCAATAGCTGCCATCTGAGCTGCTATCTCAGATGCCTGCTTGGGTGGAAGCTGTGCGCCGTCGGACCAGTACACCTTGTAGCCATTATATTCTTTAGGATTGTGGCTGGCAGTGATATTGATACCGGCAGCAGCGCCATAATATCTGATTGCGAAACTAAGCTCGGGAGTGGGGCGCAAAGCGTCAAAAATGCGGACATTAATGCCGTTGGCAGCCATAACGCAGGCAGCCTCGCGAGCAAAAACATCACTGTTGATACGGCAGTCGTGGCACACAATAACGCCCTTGGCTCTGGCCTCATCACCCTCAGCAAGGATAACATTGGCAAAAGCCTGTGTCGCATGGCGAATTATGTGGATGTTCATGTGGTGGAGTCCCACCTTCATGGTGCCGCGGAGTCCGGCTGTGCCGAAGTCCAGTGGAGCAAAGAAGCGGTTTTCAATTTCTTTTTCATCATTTCTGATGTCGTGGAGTTCCTTCCATTCGCGTTCGCTCAGGGAGGGACTGTCCAGCCATTTCTCGTATTCAGCTTTGTAGTTCATCAGGTTCAGCCTCCATCAATTCTTTTGCCTCATAATACATGGTTTCTGGAACAAAAACGCAGCTTCCGGTGCCGGACATTCCCAGCAAAACCTTTCCGAAATCTCCGTCGCCGGGGTGGATAATCATCGCGGGTATACCGTATGCACGAAGCATACTTACAAGCATTGTGTCTGCCATATCAAGGCTTGTGCAGTGGCTAATCATTTTAGGCGCAACAGGCTCTCCCTTATCATTCTTTGGCCATTTTTCAAAAAGCTCTCCCGGGAGAGGTCTGCGTCCATAGTTTTCAAACATAATCATCTTTCCTTTCGGAACCTATTTATGATATCTGCTGCCTTCAATAATACTGAACGCTCTGTATATCTGTTCAGCCACCATCACTCTTGCCAGATGGTGAGGAAATGTCATTTTTGACATAGATAAGCGAAGGTCTGCTTTAGATTTAATAGACTGTGACATTCCAAAGGAGCCTCCGATAATAAAGCAAACCTTACTTTTTCCGGAGCTCATCCATTTATCCAACTGGGTGGCAAGTTCCGTGCTGCTTTTCATCTGTCCCTCAATACACATGGCGCAAACAGCGGCACCGCCGGGGATTTGCTTTTCTATCTCGATAGCTTCTTTTTCAAGTGCAGACAGAATTTCCTTTTCCGAAGGATTATCACCGAGCCTTTGTTCGCTGAGCTCTATAAGCTCGAATTTGCAATAGGCACCCAGGCGTTTTTTATATTCATCAAAAGCACTGATATAATGCTTTTCCTTCATTTTTCCGACGCATATCAGTTTTACGCTTATCATAGTCCCTCACCGCCTATCTCAAGACTAAGTCTTTCAGCCTCGGGAGCAACAAAGAGTAAAGTACCACGGCCCTTCAATGCGGAATTTACGGTTTGAAAAGCCTTTGACGCTGTATTATTCTCGCGGCTGAGATGACCGAGAATTATATACCTCGTGCCTGAATCAGCAAGATATACAGCGAGTTTGGAGCAGTCAGCATTGGAAAGATGTCCCTTATGAGAAAGAATTCTCTGTTTAAGTGGGTAGGGGTAAGGTCCATATTTCAGCATTTCCAAATCGTGATTGGACTCAATAACAACAGCATCCGCTCCGGAAAGTCCATTCAGAATATGTTCTGTAACAATACCGGTATCTGTGGCAATGGCAAACACCATGTCACCCTCCACACGGTATCCAACGCTCTCCTCAGTGTCATGACTGGTAGGAAAAGAACTTATTTTTACATCTCCAAAATCTATCGATGTCCCGGAGTTCAATATATGAATCTGCTCCCCGGGACAGCTAAGAGACACAAGGAGATGGGTGGCCGTACTGCGGGGAGCATAAACCGGAACAGCATAATGCTTCGTAAGCATCCCAAGGCCACTAATATGGTCAGAATGTTGGTGAGTAATAAAAATGCCATCCAGATTTTCAGGTTTAAGAGATGAAAGAGCAAGGTTTGAACAAATGCGTCGCATTGAAATACCGGCATCAATAAGAAAATGCCTTCCATTGGAGGATACAAGGGTGCAGTTACCCTTGCTTCCGCTTGCAAAGGTGCATATGCGCATTGTCAGACAGCCTCTGCAATACCGCTATCAGAAACCGGATCGGGTTCAGTGACCTTGACAATATCGGCGCCAAGCTTTCTGAGCTTGCCAACAAGATCCTGATAACCGCGTTCAATGTAAATAATATCTTCGATGGAGGTGGTGCCTTCGGCACAAAGTCCTGCAATCACCATCGCAGCTCCTGCTCGAAGGTCGCAGGCGGCAACAGGTGCTCCGTAAAGCTTGTCAACGCCCTGAATAACTGCAGTTTTTCCGTCAACCTGTATTTCCGCACCCATTTTGCGCAGCTCATTGACGTATTTATATCGGTTATCCCAGACCCCCTCGGTTATTACACTTGTTCCGCTTGCTATAGCAAGAACGGTGCTTACCTGGGGCTGCATATCAGTGGGAAAACCGGGATAGGGCTGAGTTTTGATATTGGTGTGAGAAAGAGGCTCGCTTCTGCGAACAGTAATATAATCCTCACCCTCCTCTATTTCAACTCCCATCTCAACAAGCTTTGCGGAAATGCAGTCAAGGTGCTTGGGAATAACATTATTAAGAGTGATTTCACCGCCGGTACCGGCAACGGCGGCCATGTAGGTTCCTGCCTCGATCTGGTCCGGAATAAGACAGTAGCTGCCGCCATGAAGCTTCTCAACACCTCTTACCTTAATGACATCAGTTCCGGCGCCGCGTATATCTGCGCCCATTGAGTTGAGGAAGTTGGCAAGGTCAACAATATGAGGTTCACGGGCAACATTCTCGATAACGGTCATGCCGGAAGCCATTGTTGCGGCTATCATGATATTTATGGTAGCGCCAACGGATACTTTATCGAGATAGATGCGAGCGCCCTTGAGTCTTCCGCCTCTGGCTTCGGCTTTAATAAAGCCACGGCTGATGTCCATATTGGCACCGAGAGCCTTCATTCCCTTTATATGCTGGTCAATAGGACGAACACCAAAGTTGCATCCGCCGGGCATAGTGGTGCTGGCTTTACCAAACCGTCCAAGCATGGATCCGATAAGGTAATATGAGGCTCTGATCTGACGAGTAAGCTCATAAATCTCATCAGACATATATACATTGGTGCAATCAATATCTATGGTGTGATCATTGATAAAACGCACCTTTGCACCCATGAGGGTGAGCATCTCCAGAAGTTTTTTTGTATCGCTGATCTGGGGAATGTTTTCAATACGACAAACACCCTCTACCATAAGGGCAGCGGGAATAATAGCAACGGCGGCATTTTTTGCGCCGGAAATATCAACTTGTCCGTAGAGCTTTTTTCCGCCCTTAACGACATACTTTTCCAAAATAACACCATCCTAAAAGAATGAAATGGGTGGGTCAAAGAAAACCGCTATAACCCAATTTCAAATACTATCATAGGTCACAGGAAATTGCAAGTTTATATTGTATTTCATGGAAGGGAGGATAAATCTATTAATCTTGTTTTGAATCCAAATACATCTTTGCCTTGAGAACCGCAATAATGGTCTTTGCGTCTGAAAGCTCATTTCTCATAACCATATCCACAAGTTCGTCAAGAGAGAACTTGACAACATCGAGAAACTCTCCCTCATCAAGATGAGCTTTCCCCTTTGAAAGATTCAAGGCAAGATAAGCATAAAGCTTCTCGTGACAGTATCCGGGAGAAGGATAGAATTCACCGAGATAAACATATTCTCCCGCTGTGAAGCCTGTTTCCTCACTTAGTTCTCTCCGGGCGCACTCAAAAGGATCCTCGCCTTTTTCAAGCTTTCCTGCCGGAGTCTCAATAATACTGTCTCCAAAAGCATATCTGTACTGACGGACGCAGTATACATTGCCATCATTGTCCACGGGAATTACAGTAACACCGCCATCGTGCTCAACTATCTCCCGCTTTGCGCGGCTGCCATCAACAAGCTCTACATCATCAATATGCAAATGAACGATCTTTCCCTTGTAAATATCTCTGGAAGCAATCTTTTTTTCAATATAATCCATAAAATTCACTCTCCATATTATCTGATATTCATTTTATCATACTCTATGCTCGATTACCAGATATTTTGCATTTATGCTGTGTCGCTGCAGCGTTATAATCTATATACTTCAAGAATAAGAGGTATAGATATGGAGATACATACAGCAAATTCACATTATGTGGCATTCAGCCTTGCGGGTACTGAGATAATGGGAGAGGCTGAGGCAGTGAAAACAGTGAAGAGGATTCTAAGGGAACGTCTTATACCCTGTTGGAATAATATTTCGGTCGAAATTTTTATGGGTCCCAACGGAGCACTGTGTTTGGCTCATCCAACAAATGAACTAAAAATCAGCATTTCACCTTTCCTTTTGCCCTTTCTAAACGAATATTTTACAGAATAGTCTTTTTTTACCGAAAAATTCATGCTATAATAAAAAAAGACAATACAGGGAGGGAAAGCTCATGTCACCCAAGGCTCAGGGCGTTAAGCAGGCCGCAGCCAACAGAAAGGCTTATCATGATTATTTCATACTTGAACGCTACGAAGCCGGCATCGAGCTTTTCGGTACCGAGGTCAAGTCTATCCGTGCCGGAACGCTGAATCTTAAGGACTCGTTCTGCACCATAAAAGATGGCGAGATATTTATCCGCGGGATGCATGTAAGTCCCTATGAACAGGGCAACATTTTTAATCGCGATCCTGTACGTCCACGCCGTCTTCTTATGCACAAAAAAGAAATCCTTAAGCTTAATGCCAAGGTAATGCAGGACGGCGCCGCCCTCATTCCTCTTTCCGTTTATTTTAAGGACAGCCGGGTTAAGGTTGAAGTAGGCCTTTGCAAGGGTAAGAAGCTTTATGATAAGCGCGAAAGCGAAGCTAAGCGTCAGGCCGACCGTGATATTGACAGGACCCTGAAAAACTACAGATAACGCAGGAGGAACAAAATGAATCCCATAGTAACCATCAAAATGGAAAACGGCGATATTATCAAAGCCGAGCTTTACCCCGAAATTGCTCCCAATACAGTAAACAACTTCATCTCCCTTATTAACAAGGGCTTTTATAATGACAAGATTTTTCATCGCGTCATTCCCGGTTTCATGATTCAGGGCGGCTGCCCCAACGGTAACGGCATGGGAGGTCCCGGATACTCCATTAAGGGAGAATTCACCGCCAACGGTTTCAGGAACGACCTTAAGCACACCCCCGGTGTTCTTTCTATGGCCCGTGCAATGGCACCCAACTCTGCCGGAAGCCAGTTCTTCATCATGCACGATACCTCTCCTCATCTGGATGGGCAGTATGCAGCCTTCGGCAAGGTTATCGAGGGCATGGAAGTTGTTGACCGTATAGCAAATGCACGCTGCGGCTGGGGAGATAAGCCCGTTCAGCCCCAGAGAATGGCAAAGGTTACCGTTAAAACCTTTGATGTCGTGTATCCTGAGCCCATCAAGGCCTAAGTGATATGAATACCGCAATTATTACCGGTGCATCTGCCGGTCTCGGTCTTGAGTTTGTAGCACAGCTTGAAGCCAATTTTCCTGATGTGGAATGCGTCTGGCTAATTTCACGCTCTGAGGATAAGCTCAGAAAAGCCTCTGAGCTGCTTAATAATGCCACTGCCAAAATTGTTGTTCTTGATTTATGCAACGAGTACGATCTCGACAGTTTCGAAGAGCTTCTCAAGCTTGAAAAGCCTGATGTATCAATCCTTGTAAATAATGCGGGCTGCGGATATCTGGCCAACATCGGTGATACTGATTATAAGGTGCAGACACGCATGGTTGACCTGAACATACGCGCGCTTACAGCTGTTACAAGTTTGGTTGTTCCTTACATAGCCAAAGGCGGCAGAATCATTAACATGAGTTCTATCGCTTCTTTCTGCCCTAACCCCAGAATGACTGTATACAGCGCCTCAAAAAGCTATGTGTCTGCATTCAGCCGTGGGCTGGACGAGGAGCTTAAACCAAAAGGTATAAAGGTTATCGCCGTTTGCTCCGGTCCTCTTGATACCGAGTTCCTTGATATTGCCGGAATACGCGGACAATCCAAAACTTTTGATTTTCTTCCCTTCTGCGACCCCAATAAAGTGGTTAAGGGTGCTTATGCCGCCGCCAAAGCCGGAAGAAGAGTTTACACACCAAGGGCATTTTTCAAATTTTATCGCTTTGTAGCAAAAATTTTGCCACAGTGTCTTATGGTAAAATTCACAAAAACCTGATATAATATACCAGAGTTGTATCCCACAGTTTTTCGATCCATATCAAAGGGAGTTCATACTCCCTTTGGTATCCTATAACATGGGGGTGTACCGGTTTCGACGGGGGTGTGGATGCAGGATAAGCGGGCAGATGTGCCTGACATCTTAAAAACGGGCAATTATAAATTAAAGAACAACAACAGAACTGTTCTTGCCGCTGCCTAACTAGCGGCCGTCTGCACCGGGAGTACCACGGCCCGGATGCGGGCGTCGATTAGTGGTGAACGTGCGTACGCAAAGCTTTGCGCGTGCCATGCATTATGAAGCTACCGACCCTGTCAGTGTGACATTTCACGGTCAGGCTGGGGAATCCAAATAAATGTCTGCGCCCGGAGAAGGTCCTGAGGAAGTGCTTTCGGACAGGGGTTCAACTCCCCTCACCTCCACCAAAAAAGCATCATTTCAATTTCTTGAAATGATGCTTTTTTTATTCTATTATTCACTAAGCGGTGTATCAACCCACCAATAATGCTTCAAAGATTCAGGCATCATCTCATAGAGAGCATCTGCAGCAGTTGATGGATCTATCCTGTAGCGCTGGCAAACAAGATTTTTGTATACCGCGCAAATTCCGTTGCAGAAGACATCAACCTGCAGTTCCTCCACCGGAGAAAAACCGTCTCCGTTGCGGTTGGATTTTGTAATGTCAAGAGCGGTTTTATAAGAGTATTCACAGATAAAGTTACTGAATGAATTAAAGCCGGTTGATTCAAGCGCACGTCTGAACATCTTCAGGTTTTCCTTTGCATATTCAAACAGATGATAACACAAATCTCTGTAATTTTTGCTTTGACTGGGATCAACATAGAAGTCGAGAATGTTCTTAAAATTGGCATTCATAACATCATATTTGTCCTTGAAGTACCGATAAAAAGTAGAGCGGCTTACAGAAGCCTCCTGCATTATCATATCAACGGAAATCTTATGAAAATCATGCTCTACAATCAAACGATTAAAAGCATTCTGAATGGCTGTCATTGTTCTGTTCAGCATACAAACCTCCTGATAAAACAGCTTCATGTTATTATATCATAATGAAACAATTCAAGCAATGTGTTTCATGACTAAATTGATTTAACTCAGTATAATTTAGTTAATCAGGATTAAATTGAGGGGTATATATGCACGAACTTGGCGTATTACGGCAAATTGTAAAAACAATTATTCGTATTGCTGACGAGAGCAACATCCGAAAACTGAAATATATTGCTCTTGAAGTTGGAGATGATTCCGGCTTCGTCCCATATTATCTGACAAAGCTCTTCCCTATTGCAGCAGACGATTATCCCTTGCTTCACAATACAGAATTGCGCATTTCCATGACTGGCGGAAAAGGTCTAATAATTAAAGAGATTGGGTATTAACGGTGTAATTATGGCAGAGAAATATGTACAAACAAGCAATATAGATGAAAAAGGAAATGTTCTTTTTCTTGACGAAAACAGATTGGCGCGCAAGGAAGTTGGATTTCCCCCGTACAAAAACAAATCCAACGGTCTGGGCATATATAACTGGCTTCTTGATAATGTGATATATATGAGCGATAAGCGCTGGCCTCTTGCGCTTAAACTCTATCATATGTTTGTTCGTTTTTCGGTGTGGATGAAGGAAGGCGGCTGGAAGGCCAGGATTTACAAAAAGGGAATCATGCTTTATCCTGATATGGAAAGGCCAACAAGCACGGTTGTCATGCCGCTTAATGTGGATGTTTCCGATAAGGGTGAAAAGGTTGTTGTACCTCTTGAGCTGATTAAGGATTCACTGAAAACAGTAACTTATATAGCCGGCATGGATGGCTGTCTTTGCCGAGAAGCAAACAAATGCAATGACTATCCACACGATCTTGGATGTCTGTTTTTGGGAGATGCAGCTAAAGCTGTCGTTAAACACGGGCTCGCCCGACAGTTCAGCTATGAAGAAGCCTGTGCGAGAGTTGATGAAGCCGCAAAAGTTGGACTTATGGGGCAGGCTGTATGGATTGAAGTTGAACAGATGCTCTGGGGTGTTCGAAATGATCTCATGGATCATTTTCTCGAGATATGTTTTTGCTGTCCCTGCTGCTGCATTGCAATGCGTCTTGCCAGAAACGCCACAGAATCCGAGCGACATCGTTTTCACCCAGCCGGATGGACCGCCGTTCCTGACAGAACAAGATGCATCGGCTGCAAAAAATGTGCTCTTGAGCACAATGGCTGTCCGGTTGAGGCCATTTCATTTGGCAATGATGGAAAGATAATTATTAATCAGGAAAGCTGTGTCGGCTGCGGGATATGCAGGGCGCGATGCTCTTGCGATGCAATCAAAATCAAACAGACCATGCCAATGAGAAAAGACCTGCATGAATATTTTCTCAAGGACTATAATCTCGACCTTAAGGTCTGGAATGGGGAAGGCTGCAGATAATAATGGATAACATTAAAATAATTGAAGTTAAACAGAGCATTTTTGCCGATAATAATGCCGATGCCGAGCGTCTGCGCCAACAGCTTAAGTCTGAAAAAACATTTCTTTTAAATCTCATGTCCTCTCCTGGTGCCGGAAAAACAACGCTCCTGCTGCGTCTCGCGGATGAGCTGCGAGGCAAAGTAAGTTTTGCGGTTATGGAGGCAGACATAGATTCTGCTGTAGACGCCCATGCAATGCGAGAAGCAGGCATTGACTCCATTCAAATCCATACGGGCGGTATGTGCCATCTTGATGCGGATATGACTCGACAAGGTCTTAAAGAACTTGAAAGCTCCATGTATGATCTTGTAATTTTGGAAAATGTGGGCAATCTTGTTTGCCCTGCTGAGTTTGATACCGGTGCAGTAAAAAACATGACCATACTATCTGTGCCGGAAGGTCATGATAAGCCGCTCAAATATCCCCTTATGTACGAAAACTGCCAACTCCTTGTCATAAATAAAACGGATGTAATTGATTACTTCGACTTTGACTTTAATAAAGCTGTTGAGTATGCGAAGATGCGCAATCCAGATATTGACATACTTCCTGCATCGGCCAGAACGGGAGACGGTGTCAGTGAGATTGCTGAATGGATATTAAATGAGGTGCGGAAATGGATCGGATAATGCTGCCGTAATCCATATACCTGTATTTGGAAAACTCATATAACATCTTCTATGATATAATTTCTCTTGAATTTATAACATAGGAGATGATTTTTATAAGAAAAACAGCAAAATATTTGATAATCACAATTCTTATTATAAGCTTTCTTTTCCCCGCCGATGTTCTTGCATCAACTGTTCCCTCAGGTGGAACAGTTGATATTGCAGGCGGACGCCTTAATGTGCGCTCTTCGCCTTCTTCCTCAGCAACCGTGCTGACCAAGCTGAATAAAGGAGCGTATGTCACACTGCACTCTAAAAATGGATCGTGGTGGTATCTGGAATATGGTAAGAATCAGTTCGGATATTGTCACAGCTCGTATATCACTTCTGTCGGAGGCACCCAGAGGATGGTTTATACAACATCAGGCAGCCTGAAAGTACGAAGCGGGCCGGGCACATCTTATAGTACGATTGCAGGTCTCTCTTCCGGAGAGAAAGTAATTGTTCTCTCCTCATCAGGTTACTGGAGTCGCGTTCTTTATCATGGCAATAAGAAAGGCTATGTTTATAATACATATCTTGGTCCTGTCGGTAACACAGGTTCAAATACACCTGCAGCTCTTAATGTGCCAAGCTATAAACAATATGACAGCAGATGGTCAAGCGTTAAAATAGGCTCCTATGGCGAGACAATAGGTACCATTGGCTGTGCTACAACTGCAATTGCAATGATGGAATCCTACAGGAGCGGAACGACAATCACACCGCTTATGATGCGCAACAGGCTTACCTATACTCCCTCAGGAAGTGTTTACTGGCCTTCCGATTATACAGCTGTTACGGATTCCTATAACTATCTATACGGAATATACAGGCAACTCAAGGCCGGTAAGCCGGTTCTGTTGGGACTAAAGAATTCATACGGTGGACAGCATTGGGTGATTGTCAAAGGCTTTAAGGGCGGAAGCATTACAGCGTCAAACTTCACAGTCAATGACCCCGGCTCAGATAAGAGAATGACTCTATCTCAAGTTCTTCTTTCTTATCCGAATTTTTACAAGTATTTCTCCTATTGAGTCTCTAAACATACATTTAAGAAGATGGCACGCCCGAGCTATGATCCATAACTATAATTTTACATCATAATGAAAACAAGGCAGTCTGAGAGTCAGACCGCCTTGTTTTTTACTTAATCATTTCTTCAAACATGAATTTAGGCTTGAAGCCAATACTTGTGGCGCAAAGCTTGCCCTCTTTGAACAGCAAAACCGTTGGAATACTTGATATGCCATAGCGGGCACAAAGATTGGGACATTCATCCACATTAATCTTGGCAACTTTTACTTTACCCTCATTCTGAGATGCAAGCTCAGAGAGGATGGGAGAAAGCATCATGCAGGGGCCGCACCAGCTTGCCCAGAAATCTGCAAGAACAGGAATGCCGCTTTCTATTACCTCGGATTCAAAGTTTCTCTCGTTTACAATTACTTCAGACATCTGTCGTTCCTCTTTCCTTTCAAAGTGACTTATAGTATAGCAGACAATGGCAGTAACCCTCAAATGTGGGATCTGCTATCTGTTGGCGAAATTCCTCACAAATACATTTGTTTTCCTCTGTCATTTCCATTCTGCAGGGACAATAGCCTCCGCGCTGCTCAAGCCCCTTTTTTACCACATTGACAATTTCTGAGTTCGGATTAAGACTTACTTTCATTATGTTCCTCCAAATGCAGCGTTTTCCTAATAGTAAATCCATTATCCTGATTTGTAAAGTCTTTTGCTCATCGGTGCCAATTGATAAATCAATAATTTATTGAAATTATGCTGTAACTGCATTATAATATAAGTGGAGATTTTTGGATTTGAATAAATGCTTCAAGGCAGCCGATACTATATTGACCGAACTATTATTAATAAGGAGGACGCAAAATGTCAGCTTATGAAATCTCCAAAGAAGAACTTGTGGGTCTGGACAAATGGTGGAATGCAGCCAACTATCTCACAGCCTGCCAGCTCTATCTTCTGGAAAATCCCCTTCTTGAGAAACCTCTTACCAGAGAGATGATCAAGCACAAAATTGTAGGACACTGGGGAACCTGTCCCGGACAGAACTTCGTTTATACTCATCTCAACCGCATGATAAACAAATACGATATCGATATGATATATCTTTCCGGCCCCGGTCATGGCGGCAATGCCATGGTCGCTCAGGATTGGATGGACGGAAGCTACAGTGAGGTATATCCCAACATCGGTCAGGATAAGGAAGGAATGCAGAAGCTTTTCAAGCAGTTTTCCTTCCCCGGTGGTATCTCCAGTCATGTAGCACCCGAGACTCCCGGCTCAATTCATGAAGGTGGTGAGTTGGGTTACTCTATGTTCCACGCATTTGGTGCTGTTTTTGATAATCCCGGACTTATCGCCGCCTGCGTAGTAGGCGACGGTGAAGCAGAAACCGGACCTCTGGCAGCATCATGGCAGAGCAACAAGTTCCTGAACCCCGCCAAAGACGGCGCTGTACTCCCCATACTTCACCTTAACGGATATAAAATAGCCAACCCCACCATTCTGGCACGCACATCCGATGACGATCTGCGCAAATTCTATGAAGGCATGGGCTGGAATCCCCGTTTTGTCTCAGGAAGCGATCCCATGCCTATGCATAAAGCTATGGCACAGGCTCTCGAGGAGTGTTATGCTGATATACTTGCCATTCAGGCAGCTGCAAGAGCAGGCAGAAAAGCAGAAATAAAATGGCCAATGATAATACTCCGTGCTCCCAAGGGCTGGACCGGTCCCAAGGAAGTTGATGGCAAGGTTATCGAAAACACTTTCCGCGCACATCAGGTCCCTATCGATATGTCCGGAAAAGATCATATTGAGAGACTTGAGAAATGGCTTCGCAGCTACAAGCCCGAAGAACTGTTCACTCCGGAAGGCAAGCTTGTTCCCGAGCTTGCAGCACTTGCTCCCAAGGGTAAGCGACGCATGGGTGCAAATCCTCACGCAAACGGCGGTCTCCTTCTTCGGGATCTGAAACTTCCTGATTTCCGCGATTACGAACTAAATGTTCCCTCCCCTGGCTCTGTTGATGCTCAGGATATGGTGGAGTTAGGTGCATTTGTCCGTGATGTCGTAAAGATGAATCCGGATAACTTCCGTGTGTTTGGCCCGGATGAAACCATGTCCAACAGACTTGGAAAAGTTTTTGAAGTAACAACCCGCAACTGGAACTCAGAAATAATTGACGGTGACGAATTCCTTGGCACCGATGGACGCATCATGGATTCCATGCTTTCCGAGCATGCATGCGAAGGCTGGCTTGAGGGTTATCTGCTTACCGGCAGACACGGTTTCTTTAACAGCTACGAAGCATTTATCCGCATTGTTGACTCTATGGCGTCCCAGCACGCCAAGTGGCTCAAGGTTACAAGCGAACTGCCCTGGAGAGCTAAAATAGCCTCTCTGAACTATATTCTTTCCTCCAATGTATGGCAGCA
>JAZNZM010000157.1:0-19014 GCA_045594965.1 Oscillospiraceae bacterium
CCACAAAGGGAACGGTCTTGACCGTTCCGAAGGGTCGGCCAGTGTCCGGCCCCTGCGATGGCGGCGATTTACTTTGTAGGGGTCGATGCCCACATTGACCCGACAGAGTGACACAGTTTCCTCGTAGGGGCGACTCACGAATTGCCCGCGGCGGCAGCAAGCGGCCGCCCTACGGGGTTTGCGGCGCGCCGGGGTCGTCGCGCCCTACGGGAAGGCACAAATCCCCATGGAATCATACTTCCATGGGGATTTGTGCATATCTATATACTTTTTTGCTTTATGGGTCAAAAACCGTGGCGCCATATTTTCTGAAAACCGATTCCACATACCACTGCTCAAAAATGGATAGATTGAAGTATTCTCCGGTGCTGAAATCTCTTCCTTTGCCGCAGCCGTCAATGGCCACGCCGCAGACCTTATCGCCAAAGCTCAGGGATATTTCCTCACTTATATAGCAGGCAGGAATCTCGGGCATGTATCTCTTATTGTCAAAAATCCCAATAAGTATCCGTGCCTCTCTCCCCTCCAGCTTCTGCGAAAACTGCGTATCGCCCCAGGCATAATTCAGAATGACCTCAGAGCCACGGTCAATTGAGGTTTGGGGCCAGATAAGCAATATCACAAGAAATATCAGAATGACTGCAATGGCAATCAATATAGATTTTTTCATGCAGCGAGCTCCTTTGCTGTTTTCCTTATCAGATTACAAAAAACATGACACAGATTTGCATACGCACACAGCAAATTCACAAGTTCTTCCATAGTTTTTTTACAGGGGAGCCCCCATGGAAGGTAAATTCCATGGGGGCTAAAGCATACTTGATATTACTAATCTTTCTTGCTCTCTATCTTGGTGCGGACGGTAGTTCTGTGGGTGAAGCGATCGCTCTTTCCCGTCAGGTGCAAGTCGCCTGCCACATAGTTTTCAGCCGTTGTGCCCTTACGGACATTCTTAAGCTGTCCCTTCAGCACAAGGCATATTATGAGAGAGAGAACAATGCCTATGAGCAAACCTATTCCTATGTACTCAGGATTGGAGCTCAATATTTCCAGAGGTCCTGAAGCGGCAACAGGCAAAGCAAGGGCAAAGCTCAGCAGAGCAAAGAGAACAAGAGCTATGATTCTTCGTTTCATATATCTCTTCCCTCCCATCATGCAGCCATGGCAACCACAAAGGATGCCAGAGCGCTCAAAACCACAGCAAGTCCGGCGAAAAGACCCCAGAATTTGCCCTTGTCCATAGGCAGGGAACCAACGGCCTTGCCGGTCTGTCCGTTAATGGCAAAGAGGAAGTTCTGATCCTTCCATCTGGTATTCAGCAGCCACACAGGCAGCAGAGCGTAATGCACTTTGCCTCTCCTCAGGTGAACATCTGAAGAGAGCTGCACAACGCCGGAATAGCCGCTTACGGTGCTGCGGAGAGAGTCGCAAAGTGTCTGGCGGCAGCGCTCATCGGCCCGTGGACTGCCTTCCTCCACGCTCACATCATATTTATCCGCCAGAAATCCGGGGAGGTAGGCTGTCGAAAACTCCCTAAGCTGGCTGTAATCAAAGGGCTCGATAGAGTCCATATAGTCATCAGGCATCTTTTTGGACGCATCCACAGGTACCTTCTCAAAACTCAGGGAACCCTCACGGAACACCGCGTAATGGTCGGTGTGGGTCACCTGATAGTCTCCCTGACGGTAGCTGTGAGTGATAGTAGCCTCATAGTTGGCGCTGCCATCTGCCTCTCCGTCATAGAGCCAGAAGGGCACATAAACGCCCTGCACCTTCTCTATCTGGTTCTGGCTTGCGAACACCTTGGGCAGCAGGAACTTGCCCTTGTAGTGAGATTTCAGAGCAGCGACAGCGTCCTCCTTGCTGAGCTTGAAGGGGATTACATAGTCGGGCTTCAAAGCTCCCGAAAACTGTCCCGGCACTATACTGGGGTTGCCGCAGTAGGGGCAGGAGGTGGCGGCAGTGGTCCCGTCGCAGATGAGCTCCGCGCCGCAGGAGGGACAGTTATAGCTCTTCATGCCCTCGGCATCAGCCCCCCAATCGCTGCCCATGCCGGAGTCATCCCATTTTTCCTGTTCATCCCGGGCGGCAGCCTCGGCTGCATCGGCCTCGGCCTTTGCCTCACTGGCAGCGGCATCCTTCTGCCGATAGAGCTCCTCTATCTCTTCAACGCTGTAATTGCTGCCGCAAAAATCGCACTCCAGCCTGCCCGAATCCCCCGCGAAATGCAGAGGCCCGGTGCAGGCAGGGCACTGGTAATTGGTAATCTGAGTTGCCATAGCTTTTTCCTTTCATGTTCCCGGCTCAAAGTCGGGTCAGGGGGTGCGTCTCAGCCATTAATGGCGCCGCCGCAGTATTCGCAGCAGCCGTTTGTGTCGGGAGTGGTGGTGGCTCCGCACCATGGGCAGGTGGCAGCAGCCTTGGGTGCAGCGGCCGCGGCTACCTCGTCTCTGGCATTCTGGCGGAAGTTAAGGAGAGTATCCTTGATCTCCTCTCCCATCTTCTCATATCTCTTATATCTGGGATTCTGGGTATTGGAAATGCCTGGGCGCAGACCGGGACGGCTCTCAATCGTCACACTGTCAGAATTGAGGCGGAAGCGCATATCATCGAAATATGGGTGGCGCACATTGAGGACAACATCAAAGTCATATTCGTAGGTGTAACGGGGAGGATTATAGCTGACCTCTTCGCCGTCCTTATTGGTATAAGTCTGTTCATCGCGGCTCTCGTCAATATCCAGCTCCACCCCGGTTACATCAGCAAAGGGGACGACATCGGGATTTTCTTCATCCCATCGGTTCTCGCCATAGTCCGATACAAGGAATACTCCTGCATCCTCGTCCAGATAAAGCTTGGTGCTCTCACCAAACACACGGGTGGTGCGGAAAGCTGCCACCTTCGCCTTGTTTTCTTCACGGTAGGCAAGCTGAGCGTTTATCTGCTCAATAGTGGAGTGTCGGCGCTCGTCAAACCATGGAGAAAGCTTCTTTGCGCAGTTTTTGCACATGTTTCCGTCTTCCAGCTTGCGGTTGCCAAGAATGCCTATCTCGCCGCCGCAGATGTCGCACTGTTTTTTCTTGAAAGCGTCAAAAAGTCCCATTATTTTGCCTCCTTATTATCTCGTATTTTTTTAAGTTCACTTTCCAGCTCCGCTTTTTCGCGAAGTCTCTGAGAGCTTCTCCGACCTCCCGGAGTGGGATTGGAGCCTGCGCAGCCTGCCGCCCAGCTTACAAAAGCGGTTACAACGGCAGACCACACGAGCCAAATTCCCAGACAGGCCCAGATAAGCACCGTGGGCAGTCCGAAGAGAAGATGGAGAGCAAACATAATAACAGCCAGTATCGGCCACTCAGGTCTGAAAAGCATATTGATAAGCAGAGCTGCGACAAAGCCTCTGTCGGTCCTCGCCCTTCTTCTCATGCTTTTCCTCAACCTCCCTGTTTAATATCGGTTTTCTCTCTTATACAATGTCACCGTCGTCAAAGGGGTCTCCGCACTCAGGGCAGAATTTGGGTGGCTTTGTGCCCTTTTCAGGCTCCCAGCCGCACTTATCGCACTTATACTGGGGAACACCGGCGGGCTTTTTTGCTCCGCACTCAGGGCAGAACTTGCCCTTGTTAACAGCACCGCAGCTGCAGGCCCAGCCTGCGGGTTCCTCAGGCTTTTTAGTTCCGCATTCGGGGCAGAACTTGCCGCTTGCACTGGCTCCACAGCCGGGACAGGTCCACGCAGCGGCAGCAGGTTTGGGTTCGGGTTTCTTGCTGCCGCACTCGGGGCAGAATTTTCCGGTGGCCTGTGCGCCGCAGGAGCAGGTCCATACGCCCGCTGCAGGCGCTGCCGGTGCAGGCTGAGCAGCCTGCTGCTGACCCATGGCGAAAAGGTTCGTTGCGTCGCCGCCCATACCACCGACCATGCCCATGCCCATGAATCCGGCCATGGCACCTGCGCTGTTTCCGGCAGCGGTTTCCATGGCGCTGGCTCTTGCAGCATAGGTACGGGATGCGGCAAGGGTGGGGTCGGAATAGAAAAGGGACTCCTGCATCTCCCGGATCTTCTTCTCGGACTCTTCATCGGGACGGATGGAGGAGATACCGAAGGAGACGATCTCAAGTCCGCGCAGGTCACGCCACTTCTTGGAGAGAAGCTCGTTAAGGGAATCGGCCATGGTCATGGTGTGCATGGTAAAGTCGGAGTAGACAACACCGGTCTGTGCGATCTGGCCGAAGGCGGGAGAGAGTGCCGTGAGAAGCTCGGTGCGCAGCTGGCTGTCCAACTTGTCGCGGGTGTAGTCCTCCTCAACATTGGAACATACGTTGGTGTAGAAAAGCAGAGGGTTGGAAATTCGGTAAGAATATTCTCCGAAGCAGCGTATGCCTATGGTAATACGACGGCTTATGCCGGGGTCAACAAGAGCAGAGATGGAAATGGGGGCGGGGGTGCCGTACTTGTTGCCCAGTATCTCCTTGGTATTGAAGTAGTATATCCTCTGGTCCTTGGGTGCCTCGCCGCCGAAGGTGAGGCGCTTGCCTATGTTGCGGAAAACATCACCGATGGCAGGACCCAGTTCTCCGGCAAAGATGCTGGGCTCAGTAGAGGTATCATAGGTGTATTCGCCGGGCTCAGCGCAGACATCAACCACCTTGCCCTGTTCAACGATCATCATGCACTGACCGTCGGCAACAGCAATGACAGAGCCATTGGAGATAACGTTTTCAAAGCCCTTTGTATTGCTTGAACGGCCGGAGACACGCTTTTTGCCCTTTACCGCCAGCACATTGGCAGGGAGAGATTCGCAGTAAAAATAATCCTTCCACTGATCGGCGAGCACCCCGCCTGCGGAACCTAATGCAGCTTTGATAAGACCCATAATTATTACTCCTTTCATCATTAAAGTCTGTCCCTTTCGGGACGGCTTGTTATTTGTATACTCTTATGTATATTTAATCATAAAAACGCGGAAAAATAAATGCTTTCCCGGAATTTGAGAAGAGCTATTCCTAAAAAATTCCGTTATGCACTATTTGAGGCTTTTCAATTTGTGATTATTAACGGATAAAATAGCCCAAGAACCGCCGTTTTTCCCCTTTTTCTTGCCACATCGGCCTGCGCAGAGTATAATTATCTCAGGAAAGGATGGTGTCAGAACAGTGCGTCCCGTTATGACATACACATTCAACATCGGAACAAAGCTCCCTTTTTCTCAGCTTGGCGAGTTGGTTCACCGTTACCTTGACGGGCAGGGTCTTGAGAGCCGCCGTTTTCTCTATTATTTCATGGACATAGCGGCAGACTCAGAGCTTGAGCGTATCCCGCCCAAATACGGCTGCCAGAGAATAGTGAAGGACTGCCCTTCCCTTGCTCCTGTCCGAAGACTCGGGTACAGCTTTACAGAGGGCATGTCCCTGCTCTGGCTCAGCAATATCGACAAGGCAGAAGCGGAAACAGACGAAGCCATTGTCCCCCTTATGCCCCGCATTCACAGACGATACGGTTTCAGCAAAACAGATCTTTTCTGGTACGATGTAAACTTTTTCGGCACAGTTCTGCCCTTCCACAGAGATTACAGCAGGTGCAGGTTCCTCCTCTCACACTTTCCGGACAAGGATGAAAACGAGTACATATTCACTCAGCCCGCAGGCTCCGGCATCCATATCTGCCGCGATGGCTGGGGCACGCAGCTCACACTCTCGGTGGATGTGCTTCACGGCGGCGAAGCCAAAGATCCCGAAATCTATTTTCAGGCTCTGAAGGCCATGCTGCCCAGATCAGGCATTCAAAAGGAGATGAAAATATATCTGGACGAGGACGAAACCGCTGCCGCTGAAATCGCAGACGAAGCCGCAAAGCCTCTTATCAGGCAGGCAAAAGAAATTATCTGGGAGGCGTTGGATGAGAAGGAGCTTTTCGACCTGCCCACGGAGAGCTGCTCCGCTGTGAAGGCCATGAAGAAAGCGGCAAAAAGTCCGGGATGGAAATACTTCAAGGCAGACAGCTTCATCTGTGCCATTGAGAAAAGAACCGCCCGGGGCAGCATAATCTGCATAAGTCTCCGCAGAAACCCTCCCAACATAGACCAGGGCATTGATCTTGACATTACATTGCAGGGTGCCATGTTCAACCACAATCTGGGCGGAAGCACCCATGCTCCCATAAATCAGGCGGAACTGGATGTATTCGTTCAAAAAGCCCTCGAAACTGTCGCGGAGCTTGAAAAGGAAATCATACCTGCCATAGAAAATCTCTATCCCCCGTCCCCGGACTGGCTGGAGCCGTCTTTGGCAGAAATATAAATAAGGCAGAAA
This sequence comes from Oscillospiraceae bacterium, assembly GCA_045594965.1. Taxonomy (GTDB): domain Bacteria; phylum Bacillota; class Clostridia; order Oscillospirales; family Oscillospiraceae; genus SIG459. The sequence continues at coordinate 6,306 of JAZNZM010000157.1, forward strand.
TATAAATAAATCGCCCGTAACGGAAAACCGTTACGCGCGATTTTTACGCTGTCACACTATGACAAAAAGCACTGTGTTATTTTTCCAATACAGCCGCGAGCTGTCTCAGCGGCATTGCCGCGCCACCTGTTCAATGTTTATCAGTTATAGCTTCTGTAGAGGAAGGTGACTATCTGTCCGCGGTTGCAGGGGGAGGATGGGCCGAAGCTGCTTTGGCTGAGGCCGGTGGTTATGCCGTTTTCAACGGCCCAGAGCACGGCATCCAGGAAGTAATCCCCATCCTTGACATCGTAGAAGGGATTGGCATTGCTGCCGGCTGCGGGCTTATCCGCGGCACGCCAGAGGAAGGTTACCACCTGTGCGCGGTTGCAGGGAGCGTTGGGACCGAAGCTTGTTTTGCTGAGACCCGTTGTTATTCCGTTTTCAACGGCCCAGAGCACAGCGTCATAGTAGTAAGCGGACTCCGACACATCTGCAAAGGGGTTGTCGCTGCTTTGAGGTGTTGGTTCTCCTGCGGCGCGCCACAGGAAGGTTACCACCTGCGCCCGGGTGCAGACCGCGCCGGGGCCGAAGGAAGTGGCGGAAAGTCCGGTGGTAACATTTCTCTCCACAGCCCAGCGTACGGGCTCGAAGAAATAGTCACTGTCCCTGACATCGGTGAAGGGATTTTCAATTGGCTCAGGAACAGGTTCTTTGGAGGGCAGCTTTGCTATGTTCTCTCTCTTCTCTTCTCCGCAGCGTGTGCAGCTGAAAAGCTTTTCTCCCTCCGTCTCTTCGGTGGGTTCTCTGGTAACTCTGCCCTCATCCCACAGGTGACCAAGGGCAGCTATACTTTTGGGCTTTTCCAGTATTTCTCCGCAATCGGCGCATATTTTACCCTCGCTCATACCGCCTTTTGTGCAGCTTGGTTCAATGGCTTCCGCAATGCTCACATTCTGATGGCGGCAGGCACCGGGGTCCTCAAAATGCTTTATGGCAAAAAGCTCAAGGAAGGTGTTGTTGGTACCGATCTCCACGTTGTTCCACTGGGTCTCAGTGCCGTAGAAATACACATCGCTGACATTGTCGCAGTGGTCGAAGGCGCAGCTGCCTATGCTTTGGAGGCTGTTGGGGAAATGCACTTCCTTCAGGGCGTAGCAGAGGTAAAAACTGTTTTCGCCAATGCTCTCCACGCCATCGGACACATAGACGGTCTCAATGCTCCCGCAGGAAGAGAAAATATTGTCCGGCAGTGCTTTCACGGAGCCGGGAACGCTTACTTCCTTCAGCGACTCGGCATTGCTGAAAGCTCCGTAGCTCAGCACCTTCAGCCCCTCGGGCAGAACAAGCTCCTCAAGGGCAACGCAGTCCGAGAAAGCCTCCACGCCCATTTCGCTGATGCCTGTGGGCAGGCTAAGCCTTCTAAGCTTTTCATTATACTCAAAGGCTCTCTCGCCCAGCTTCTCAAGTCCCTCCGGCAGTTCCAGAGTTTCAAAAGCACAGCCATAAAAGGCCTTATCGCCTATTTCTGTGATGTTTTCAAGGTTTATCTTTTTGAGGGAAGTGCAGTTTTCAAATGCTCTCACATCAATGCTTTTAACATCCTTGCCCAGGACTGCTTCCTCGAGGTTTTCGCAGTTATCAAAGTCGCTCCAGCCCACAGCAGGGATGTTGGGGCCAATTACCACCCGCTTTATCTGCCCCTTCAGGGACTCCCAAGGCTCCGGAATATCGCCGGGAGTGGTTTGTCCCCAGCCCCAGAGATAGAGGCTTCCATCGGCAGTGAGTGCCCATTTCAGAATGGAGACATAGTCCTTATAAACCTTCACACTGGCATCGCCGGAGCTGAGTATTTTGACTCCCACAGGGATGATGGAGGGAGTCTGGGCTGAGGCTCCGGGAGAATCGGACTCATAGCGGCTGACGGCATATATGAAGCTTTCCTTCAGCTGCTCCGTTGGGAAGGGCTGAGACCAGAAAACTCTCCCCTTCTCCACACCGGCGAAAACAACATACTCTCTGGCCACATGGGTGATTATGTAGCTGTCCATGGTATCTGTCACCAGTATGTCGCCGGGACGAAGATTATCCACATCGGTTTTAATAACAGCGGCAGGCAGAGAACCAAATATGCAGTCGCTGACCGCCATGGTGAACGCCACATTGCCCATGCCAACCTTGAGTCCCTCCTTACCGAAGGAACCGCCGTGCCAAGGATAGCTGCAGCTGTCAGGCCATGCCGTGCCCTTGGGGCAGGCCTCCTTCACAGCCTCTATTGCCGCCCTCACCTGCTCAGCACTCGGCTCGGAGCTGAGATCGGGTATATCCGGAAGCTCTACGGGCACAGGCCCGGGTGCCGCCGTTGGCACCGGCACAACAGTGGGAACCGGGATGGCAGTAGGGGTGGGAACCGGCATGAGTGTGGGTGTGGGAACCGGGATACGAGTGGGGGTGGGAAGAGGGATAACAGTGGGTGTAGGAAGAGGGATAACAGTTGGGGTAGGTTGGATAATTTCAGGTCCTACCACCAGAGCCTCGCCAACTTCGGCATAAGTATCGCATATATCATCATAATAGCGCATTACATAGGTGTAGGTCTCGGTGGGGTCGGGGTAATAATGGGTATAGATGCCGTCGGCCTCCCTGTTGCCCATGGTCCATAGCTCATCCTTTTCGCCCTTATAATAGAGGGTCAGGTTGCTGTTGAAAAGTCCGTAATCCACAAGGATATTTCCCGAACTGTCTCTGTCGTAGCTCAGTGAGGGTGTGGCCATTACCTCTACGGTCAGCGCATTCTGAATATATCCCGCGTCATCCAGAAAATCCACATGCTCGCCGTACAGCAGCGCGCTCAGCAGGGCTGTGCCCTCGCTCACTGCCACGATGCGGTTGTTTTCATCAATATAGCACACGCTCTCATCGCTGCTGGAAAAGCTGACTTCACCGCTTATGTCAGCATCAATGGGCCCGGATTGCAGAGAGTTTCTATCATAAAGCTCCACTTTTGTGGATACAGTGCTGCCTGCATAAACATAAGCAGCGCAGAATGCGTTTGAGAAGCTGTAGTGCCCCAGTCTGATTATGGCATCGGAGGGGACAATCACCAAATCCGCATTGGCTCTCGGCGCAGTGCCCCCGGCAGTCACCTTGGTATGCGCTGCTGCCGCCTGTGTCTCCGAAGCAGTGGCGGCAAGGCTAAACAGCATGACAAAGGCCATCGCGAAGCAGCATATTCTCCTGAGTTTCCTCATATCCGTTCCTCCCTGTGGGTCAATTACTGATAATAAGATTATACACTATATAAGCCATGCCAACAAGGGTGTTTTTCCCTTGTAAATCCACGGCCTTTGGGTTACAATCATCACAAAGACCGATCAGGCGGAGGAAGATAAAAATGTATGAATTTCGTCCGGTAAGCTCCCGAATGCGCCTTATGCACGAGAGAGTGAGAGAGAGAGTTTTCAATGTGGACTCCGAGCGCTCTGTTATTGTCACCAATGCCTCTATGAAGTATGAAGCTGTTGTGCCTGTTATTAAAAATGCCCTGATTTTCAAGGCGCTATGCGAAGAGATGACCACAAGAGTTGAGCCTCACGAGATGCTGGTTGCCAACAACACCCGCTTTTTCTGCGGCACCCGCCTTGACCCTCGCTGGAGCCGCGGAGATATGTATGTGGAGCTGGCCGAGAGCGGAAAGTGGAAAATGGAGTCCGACGGGCTCTACCACAACCCTGATACGGACGAGCTGCGTCTTGTTATGAGCGTTGAGGATTTCGAGGCTCTGCGCTCCATTGCTCCCTACTGGAAGGGACGCACCCTTGCCGATATGGCAAAGGCATGGCAGCCGGAGGGCTTCAAAGAGCTTGACAGGCTGGGAGTGCGCTCTTTCGGCGAGAATATGCCCATAGTTATGATGCCTGCGGGCCACTCCACCCCCGGCTATGAAAAGGTGCTGCGCCGTGGCTACGGCTCCATCCGTCAGGAGGCCCGGGCTTGGCTGGACGCTCACCGGGATGTGCTCATGGGCGAGGATGTGGAAAAGAGCCTTTTTTACAAGAGCGTGGAAATAGTCTGCGAGGGCGCTTCCATACTTCTGCGCCGCTACGGAGAGACCTGTCTCAGAGCTGCCGGGGACTGCGGCGATGAAAGCCGCGCCGCCGAGCTTAAAAGCATGGGAGAGGATCTCATGTGGATCGCGGAGAATCCGGTCAGAACATATCGCCAGGCCTGTCAGGCCACTCTTTTGTACCAGATGATGATTTCCATGTCCGGTCTCACGGATATTGGCTCCTTCGGCCGCTTCGACCAATACACCTGGCCCTATCTAAAAGCCCAGCTTGAAGAGGGCAGCATCACTATGGATGAAGCTCAGGAAATTACAGACTGCTTCTTCATGAAGATAAACAGCTTCTATAACGGAGGCGTTGGCCCTCTCACCGCCATAATCGGCATAGGCAACACCTATCTCCACACCACCATAGGCGGCATCGACCCCCTGAGCGGTGAGGATGCAAGCAATCCTGTTACATATATGACTCTGGAAACTCTGGGCAGACTCAGTCTCCATGACCCCACCGTTTCCCTCCGTGTACACAAGGGCACACCCGAAAAGCTCTGGGACTGCGCCTTTGCCGTGAACCGCCTTGTGGGCGGTCTGCCCCTTTACCAGAATGACGAGGTTATTATCCCCGGTATTATGCGCGAGCTGGGCTTTTCACTGGGTGACGCCCGTGACTACGCCCTCATAGGCTGTCAGGAGATAACAGGCTCCGGCAATGACTACGCCGCCGGAAACGGCACAACTCCCCCGGAGGCCTATACCCAATACAGCACTATTCTGGACATGGCTCTCAACGATGGCTGCAATCCCAACAACGGTGCTCAGTGCCATATACACACAGGCTATCTCTATGAGATGGAATCCATGGATGAGGTGCGGGAGGCATGGAAAAAGATAGCCTCCTATGTACTGAAGGCACAGGTGAGCCTGCAAAACTATGTTGAGCAGCTTTTCATGCACTACGATACACACCCCATACTCTCCATATCCATGGAAGGCTGCATGGAAAATGGCAAAGATGTGGTCTGCGGCGGAGCAAAGTATAACTCCTACGGCTCCACAGCCGTGGGTCTTGCCACCGTTGCGGATTCCTTCACCACCATAAAATATATGTGCTTTGACAAAAAGCTTTGCTCCACAAGAGAACTCTACGATGCCTTCATGGCCAACTGGGAGGGTCACGAGATGCTCCGCCAGCAGATTCTCAGCGAGGTGCCCCATTACGGCAACGGCGATGAATACGCCGACAGCGAGATGAGCTGGCTTGTGAACGCCTATCTTGAGATATGCCGGGAATGCTCCAGCATCCGCAGCAAAATATTCAAGGGCGGCCTTTACTCCGCCGCCAGCCATGTGGCTCAGGGCTACACCACATGGGCAACCCCAGACGGGCGAAAGGCAGGCACGCCCATAGCCGACGCTGCCTCCCCTGCTCAGGGCAGGGACACCCTCGGCCCCACCGCAGTGCTGAAAAGTGCCCTTTGCTTCGACCACTCAAGGCTCATGAACGGTCTTGCTCTCAATATCCGCGTCCATCCCTCCGCTCTCAGTGGGGAGGACGGCGGTGAAAAGCTCCGCGCCCTCACCCGGGCCTATATGGACATGGGCGGCATGGAGGTGCAGTACAACATAGTATCCTCGGATACCCTCCGCTCCGCTCAGGCAGACCCGGACAGCTACCGGGACCTCGTTGTCCGCATTGCCGGTTATTCCGCTTATTTCAACGAACTGAGCCTTGACTGCCAGAACGACCTTATAAGCCGCACGGAAAACAGATTCTGAGCCTGAACAGGGGCTTTTCCTTGACGCATCCGAGGTTCGGGAATATAATCCTTGCATAGAAATCAAAGGAGCTTTGCCATGAAAAAGAGCTTGAAAATTTTAATAGCGCTTCTGGCTCTCGCACTCTGTCTCTCCCTGCTGCCCGCCCTTGCCGCAGATACACAGAGCGTGAAAAGCGGCGATCTTTCCATACCTGAGCACAGCAGGCAGGATATAGCTCTCTACCGCGCACAGGCTCTTTCCGGCAGCTACAGCGCCTATTATGCCGCAGAGCCCTCTGTCTCTGTCCCATATTCCCCCGGACAGCTTAATGACGACTATATGGACTGCGGTCTTGGCTATCTCAACTATGTGCGCTACGCGGCAGGCCTCTCCTCCGTAAGCCTCAACAGTCAGTGGACTACTGAGGCCCAGTATGCTGCCGTGGTCATGGCTGCCAACAATAAGCTGAGCCACTATCCCACTCAGCCCGAAGGCATGGATGCCGGCTTTTACCGGCTTGGCTATAACGGAGCTTCCACAAGTAATATTTTCTGCGCCTACGGCTACGGAAACCGCAACTACCTGAGTTTCTCCGTGCAGTCCTATATGGACGATGAGGATCCTTCCAATATGTCCCGTCTTGGCCATCGCCGCTGGCTCCTCAATCCCCTTAACGGGATGTGCGTGGGCTTCGGACAGGCCAAGGCCGCATCCGGCTACACCTACTCCGCCACCAGAGTTTCCGGCAGCGGACAGACAGGCACAAGAGCCACATACCGCTATGTGGCATGGCCTGCCTCCGGTGCCTTCCCCAATGAGCTTCTGGCCACCAATGTTCCCTGGTCTGTTACACTCAATCCGCTCCATTACGACACGGGCAATCTCAGCAATGTTCAGGTGAGCATCACCCGTCTCTCCGACGGGAAGAGTTGGACCCTTTCCAATGGGGATTATTCCTCCTATGCCGACAACAGCAAGCCCTATTTCAACATAGACAGGGGCGGATACGGTGTTTCCAACTGCATCATCTTCCATCCCGGCTCCGACAGCTGGGGCGTCGGCACTCTGGAGGGCGAATACAGCGTTAATATCAGCGGTCTTTATGACAATACCGGTGCGGAAAGCCCCCTGAGCTACACTGTGGATTTCTTTGACGTGGAGGCATATGAGCTTCCCGGCTGCAATGTGAGCATCGTCAGCAACCAATACGGCAAGCTCTCCATTGCCCCCGGAAAGCACACTGCGGGCCTTGATCTCAGCTTCAGCCTCATTCCCAATGAGGGCTGCAAGGCAATTGCTCTTATTGTGGACGGAGTGAGCATGCCCATTCAGGACAGCTATAATCTCGGTCCTCTCAGCAAGGATGTTTCCATCTGCGCCCTCTTTGCCCCCGAGGATACGGGGCTTATGGAACACGAGGGCCTTCTTTACAGCTACAGCGATGGCGGACTCACCGTCATGGGCCATAAGCACACGAACTTCAGCGGCGAGATCAGCGTTCCCGATACTGTCTGGGGTCTGACGGTGAACGCCGTTGGCGACAGCGCCTTTGAAAGCTCTCAGGCCGGCAGCATCACCCTGCCGGATACCATCAGGTCTATCGGTGAAAAAGCCTTCTACGGAAGCCTTCACCAAGGCAGCTTCACTATTCCCTGCGGCGTTGAGACTATCGGAACCTATGCCTTCTCCTATATGTACGGCGTGACGGAGTTTGTTCTTGAGGGAACAAATACAAGCTACGCCGCCATTGACGGTGTGCTCTTCAAGCTGGAAAACGGCAGACCGGTTACACTGCTCAACTACGCTCCGGCATCCCCAAAAAGGGAGTACACCGTGCCCGACTCCGTAACTCTTCTCTACTGCACATCCTTCGCTTCTGCACGATATCTGGAGGAGCTGTATGTTATGAGCAGCAGCGTCAGGGCCATGACCTACACCTTCTATTCCACGGATTTTGAGGTTTACACTCACTCATATACAAGGCTTTGGTCTCAGCTCTCCCAAGGGCTTCTCAGCTCGGAAAATCCCGCATTTGATATAGATGCCCTTCCCCCACTGGATATAGTCCCCGACGAAAACGGCAAAATGCGGCTGCGGCTGATAAACACCGGCAGCAGCAATATTGAGGGCAGCATTTTCGCGGTCTCCTATGCCGAAGACGGCAGAATGACCGACTGCGCGCAGTTTGCTGCGGCAGTTCCCGCCTGTTCCGTCGGCTTTACGGATACGGAGCTAAGCCCCAGCTCGGGCAGCCTCGGGCTCTTCCTTCTGGGCGGCGAAAACCACTCTGCCCTGCTTCCTGCAACATTCAAAAGCTTTCAATAAATCCGTCAGCGCTCCCCGGGCTGTTCAAGACGCCGGAGAGCGCTTTTTTATTTGAAATATATCTATCCCTAAAACGAATTGCCCGCGAGTATTCACCGTGATATAATAGAAAAAAATCCGTGGAGGCACTTTGTATGTTCACTCTTGAAAACACCTGTCTTAAAAAAGGCTGTCTCAGTTCTCAGGTGGCCCTTGTTACCGGAGCCACCAGCAATGTGGGAAAGGGCTATGCTCAGGCTCTGGCATGGGCAGGGGCCAAGGTTGCCGTAGTCGGGCGAAACACAGCCCGTGGCGAGGCCGTTGCCGCAGAGATAAACCGTGATGAGGGAGAGGGAACAGCCCGCTTCTTCGCCGCCGATGTATGCCGCGAAGAGGACATTGCCCGTCTAAAAGAGGAAGTAATAAAAGAGTTCGGCAGGGTGGACATACTCATCAACAATGCCATGGATCTTTCCCTGAACGGGCCGATCCTCGGTGCAAGCGTTGATGAGCTGGACCGCAGCTACGCCACCTCTGCCCGCGCAGTGCTGATGACCGTAAATGCCTTTGTGCCTGCCATGGTGGAGCGGGGCATGGGTACCGTTGTCTATTCCAGCACCCAGTTCCACTACATGCCCCCAATGATAGGCGGCAGCATCTACACCGCGGGCAAGGCCGCCGCCACATCTGCCACCATGAGTCTGGCCAACGAGCTGAAGGGCAGCGGTGTCAATGTTTTCTGCCTCGCCCCCGGAGGCGTTGGCGTTATTAACCCTGATTCCGTTGACGACCCCGAGGCCGCCGCGGCCCGAATAAAAATGCCCGGTTTTCCCGGTCTTATCCCCACCGATGCCGCAGGAGCTGCCCTTGTTTACTGCATAGTCCGCGGCAGCGACATCCACGGCAGCGGCCTGATTACCGGCAATGTGCTTAAAAGAATGGACTACCCCTTCCCCTGCCCCGAAACTCTCCGCCCTGACCTTATGAAGAGTGTGGACGGCATGGAGCTCACCATGTTCTTCTGCTACATGGGCAAGGGCTTTCCGGAGGGATAAGTCCTGATTATAGGACATATATGGAGATAAAATGGACTCACAAACCGGGAAAGGTGTGTGAGTCCATGAGCTTTCTGCTTGTTTTGATAATTACAGTGATTCTGCTGCCCCTTTTTGTCATCATAGATCTCGTGAAGCGCTATATGTAAAAAAAGAACGGTATAACCGTTCTCCACTGAAATCGCAGTACTGATTTTTCCTTTAAAAAGAACTAAGCCTTGACTCTCGCATTGTCGCTCAAGTCAAGGCTTAGTTCTCTGAATTCTTATTATCTAACATCAATTTAACCTCTCTTTCTTAGGATAGACCCAGCTGCTTTTCTGAGTCATTCAACTTAGTTGTACATTGGGTATCACCCTTTCTGACTATAATATAGCATCCGGGCGGCCTGTTTTCAAGTTGGGATATTATCCGAAATTACAGCCCCATACTTGTCACATGTGGAAATTCTTCTTTTCCGGCTTATTTTTGTTTGACATCGCCTTTTTATGTCTGGTATAATTAAGGTGTTGGGGCATCCTAAAGGACGCCCCAATTTCTTTTTCAGCAAAGTTCAAAGTGCTTAAGAGCCTTTGCAAGGCCGTCCTCATGCAGGGGCGCGGTTACATATTCAACCGCAGCCTTCACATGCTCCGGAGCTTCCCCCATGGCTATACCGTGGCCTACAGCCTCAAGCATGGGCAGGTCGTTGGCGCTGTCGCCGATGGCGTAGCAGTCCTCAATGCTTGCTCCGAGCATTTCACGCACGGCATGGAGGCCGGTTTCCTTGGAATAGCCTTTCAGAATGCACTCATACATACCGCCGCTTCGCTCTATAAGAGTGTAATACTCCCCTGCGTAGGCAGCAAAGCTCTCAAAATCGCTGTCATGACGCTTCCATACGCAGAACTTATCGAAAACATAGCCCTCCTCAAAGGGATCGTCCCATACCTCAAAGCCCCGCTCTATCATCCGCTCCAGATACATACGCATACCTGTATCAGGCTCGTGGCAGAGCTTCTGGCGCATGCTCTCCTCTGCCTCGTAATAGGCATCCAGACGGCAGTCCCATGCCCTGCGCACTATCTCTGCGCAGACCCCGGCATTCACCTCCGCACGGAAAACAGTCTTGCCGTCCATCATCAGGAGCTGTCCGCAGGAGCATATATAGGCATCAAAGCCTATATCCACAATGCTTGGCTCAATATGCACAAAGGGTCTTCCCGTATTCACCACGCAGTAAACGCCCTTTGCCCGGGCCCCGTGTATGGCCTCCAGAGCTGAGCGGGGTATCCGGCAGCGGAAATCCGCAATGGTGCCGTCTATATCAAAAAATATAACTTTTTTGCTCATAATTTTCCTGTCCTTTATTCTTTCTATCCTGAATTTTATCCCCACGGGACCCGCTTGTCAAGAAATCCCCCATTGCAGCTAAATCCAAAATGTGCTAAAATCTCCACATCCATTAATCAAGGAGGTTAAAGCAATGTTATTCGGCGATTGGTCCTTTGCTCCCGCGGCTGAAGCCGCCATGAAAGCTGTTCGCGACCCCTCTAATTTTCAATGGTATCTCCTCCCCATCTTCGCCCTTGTCCTTTGCGTATATTGGCATGAGTTCAGCCAGAAAAACTACCGGGGCATATTCTGTGCCCTTGGTCTTTATTCCATCCACTGGCTCTATGAAATTGCAAACGCCGTCATCGCCCACTTCTCCGGTTACGCTCTCTGGACCGTATCCGCGGAAAGCAGTGCCTTCATCCTTCTCGTTGGCGTAGGCGCGGAGCTTAGTCTGATGTTCTCTGTGGCCGGCTTCAGCAGCAAGCTTCTGCCCGAGGACAGGAAGATGAAGATCCTCGGCATCAATAACCGTTGGTTTTTCGGCATTGCCATGGCTCTTTTCTGCTCCGTTGTTGAGATTTTCCTGGCATGGACTCCCGCCTTCATCTGGGTCTACCCCTGGTGGGGCGCAATTCCCGTGTGGATCACCACCTATATTCCCTTCTTCGTGGGTGCCTATCTCATCTATGACCTGCCTCTGAAAAAACAGATTAAGCTCGTAGGCGGCATGGTTTGTCTGAACATCATTCTCCTGCTGGTGCTTGTGCCCCTGGGCATTATATAATTGCCGGTATTACCCCATCAAAGTCCCAAACCCTGATCTGAGGGTTTGGGACTTTGATGCTTTATTGGGCTGTTTCCAAATGAAACACGGCAGCCCTTGCCGGTTCTACCATTTATTTCACAGCACCTTGTTGACATAACTCCGCCAATGTGTTACAATTCGGTTACAAATTTTAATTATTATATTGGAGTGATATCAAATGGCAAAGTCCGCTAAGCTTGAATACAAGGGCCATCCCCTTCGCAGAAAAGATAATCTTATCTATTTCGGCAGCATGTCCGACAAATATATAATCATGCTTCAGATCCTTGAGACCAAAAAGGTCAAGGATATGGACGTGGCAACCAAGGTTTCCGTACAGCTTCAGCTCACCGACCCCGACATCAAGAGCCGCGACCGTGTTGTGAAGAAGAGCGAGAAGGACAGCCTTTACGCTGCAATGGACGTAGCTTCCGTCTGGCTTGAAAGAGCCCTCAGCAAGCAGTAAAAAAAACAAATCAACGGAGCAATTTATGCATAGAAAGATAATCCGCGCCGCAGTCTGCATTATACTTTGTCTGAGCCTTCTGGCTCCCTCTGTACTGGCCGCCGGCACAGGCACCGTAAACGCCGATGCCCTTAATCTGAGAAGTGAGCCAAACACCGGCTCAACCGTCAAGGCTCTCATTTATAAGGGCAGCTATCTTGTTGTCACCGGCAGCAAGGGCGACTGGTACGACGTTATTTATGACGGTACACAGGGCTTTGTTCACTCCGACTATGTGGACTATGCCTACACTGAAAGCGGCAAATACGGCACTACAGGCACCGTCAGGGGCATGAGTGTGCGCTTCCGCTCCGGGCCTTCTCTTGACTCCCGTGTGCTTGGCTATTATAACACCGGCGCACGCTTCACCGTTCTTGGTATAGACGGAGACTGGGTCAGAGTCAGTACCGAGGCCGGAATCATTGGATACATCCACAGCGATTACATAAACTGCTCTGCCTCCTCAAATGTCCTTATCTCCAACTATGATGCCAGAGGCGCTGAGATGATGGAAAACGCAAAGCTCTATCTCGGTGTGCCCTATGTATGGGGCGGTATGAGTCCCTACGGCTTCGACTGCAGCGGTTTTGTGAATTATGTGTATAATTCCTACGGCTACTCCCTTTGGCGTGTGGCTCAGGATATCTACAGCTTTGACGGCATCCATGTGGAAAAAAGTGAGCTTCGCGCAGGTGACATTATCTGCTTCGGCTACGGACCCCGTTCCATTTCTCACGTGGGTATGTATATCGGCAACGGACGCTTCATCCATGCCTCCTCCGGCAGCGGCTGCGTTGTTATAAGCGATCTCGTGGGATACTACGACAGAATGTATGTTGGCGCCAAGAGAATAATCGGACAATAGAGAATAATTGAAAAAACAGCTTTTTCGAGCAATTTTTGCTCAAAAAAGCATTGAT